>JBHIEQ010000374.1:0-2767 GCA_046760725.1 Gemmatimonadales bacterium | reverse complement strand
TGGATGAAGCGGCAGTTCGCACAGGCAAGCGAGTCTATCGCCGGCGATGCGTTTTCTGTCATGGGACGAATGGAAAGGGCGACGGTCCCGTATCGCGTTACGTGTTTCCGAGGCCGCGGGATTTCAGTTCGGGGATCTTCAAGATTCGGTCGACACCGACGGGCGGTTTGCCGACCGATCAGGATCTGTTCGAGACACTCACGCGTGGCCTGCCGGGCACCACCATGCCCGCGTGGTCGAACTTGAGCGAACGCGATCGTTGGGCGCTGGTGGCGTACGTGAAAACGTTCTCCGATCGCTTCCAGCGCGAAGAGCGGCTACCGCCGATCACGGTGGGGACGGCGAAGCCACCGTTGCCTGAGAGTGTGGCTAACGGCCGTCGAATCTACATCGAGGCCGAGTGCTGGACCTGTCACGGGATGCTCGGCAAAGGGGATGGTCCCTCCGCAGCTACGCTGACGGACGACTGGGGCTTTCCCATTGTTCCGGCCGATCTCCGTGTTTCGCAAAACTGGCGCGGCGGTAACCGACCTGAAGACATCTTCCGGAGCATCAGCGTGGGGATCGGGGGCACCCCCATGCCGAGCTGGCAGGACGCCCTGACGGAAGATCAAATCTGGGACCTAGCGAACTACCTGCTCTCAATCATTCAGCGATAGTGATGAGCGCAGACGCCGTCGGACATGAGTCGCATGAGCCGGAAGTGAGCGCGTATGAAGGCCCTTGGTAGAACTCTCATAGCTGTGGTTCTGTTGGGTGTTGTTCTCTCACCCATCTTGCTCGGACCGCAGCCTATGATGGCGGTCCCCAGCTTCGCGCGCAGGTACGGGCTGAGTTGTAGCACGTGCCACACGGTCTTCCCGGCGCTCACCGATTACGGCAGACTCTTTCGGGCGAAGGGCTATCGGTTGCCCGGAGCGGGGGAGACCGCTGGGGGTGAAGAACCGCTCGGCCTCGGTCCCCGGGCCGAGGCACCGGAGGCCAGGAAGGCCAGCGGCGTGCCGTTCATCGATATCCCCGCGACCTCGGTGGCGTCGTTTCAAGTCGTCTCGGATTTCAGGTATCGTCCAGATGGCGCAGTGACGAACGAGTTCACGGGGATCAGCACGGTGGGGCTCGTTTTCGGAGGCGCCATGGGAGAGCGTTTTTCGTTCTTCGGCAATGTGGCTCTCCTCGAGGAAGGTCGGTTCGAGGGTATCGACCGGCTGTTCGTCCAATACAACCGTTCACTCGCGTTCAACCTCCGCGCCGGCCAATTCGAGCCACGAGCCATCCCGTATTCCAATCATCGCCGCCTCCTTAGGATCACGCCATATCTCAACGGTGTCTTTCCCGTCGTCCCCGCGCAGAACTTCTTTGGCTTCTCGCCGAATCAGAAGGGGATCGAGGCCTTCGGCCGCGTCACCGGGCCCGGCGGTGCGGGAGAGATCGAGTACGCTGCCGGCGTGGTCAACGGTGAGCCCGGGGGGGCCTTCGAAGCGCTGGAGGACGCGGGGGGGGACGTTGGCGGGTTGGTGCACGAGCTCGAGGAGGCGTACGACGAAGCCGGTGGTCAGTTCGACTTCAACAGTCACAAAGATTACTACGGACGACTGAACTACGTCACGTGGTTGCGCGGGGCGGTCTCCGTCGGAGGTTTTCTTTACAAAGGGACCGCCGGTTTCATGCTCGACCCAGAAGATCCGGAAACGTTCCTCAGTGCTGGAAACAGCTTCACCCGCTGGGGAGCAGACCTGCGCTGGGAGCAGGAGAACGGCTACCTCAGCGTCCTGGCATCGGTACAGGCGTTCGATGACCGACTCGAGCGGCCGACCCTCTCCGACCCATCTGCTCTCGTGACCACGGGAGAGGTGCAGCTGTATGCGTTTCCTTGGCTCGTACCTGGGTTCCGGTATGAACGCGTGGATGTCGACGGCTATCCGTCTGGCTTCCCGAGCGGCTTCAGCCGGTATTCCGCGGACCTGCTGATGTTGCTCGGATCCAATACGATGCTCATGATCGGCACAACGTGGAGCGACTCGCGAGCTCCAGATCTGCCTCTATTCGAGAATTTGTCGCGGATCTCGTTCCACTTCGCGTTCTGAGAAGTCCGCGCCATCGCACGTCCAGTTGCGGATCGGGAGCCCCCGCCCCCAACCCCGCTCCCCTACCTCCGCTCGTACACCGCCCGGCTGCCGCCCTCGTTGAACGTCAAGACATTGTAGGGTTGCGGGTTCGGCCCCTCCATTCCCGGAGAGCCGATCGGCATGCCGGGGACCGTCAGGCCCCGGACATCGGGCTTGTCCTCAAGAAATCGCGCAAGCACGTCGGCCGGGACGTGGCCCTCCACAACGTACCCCTCCGCGATCGCGGTGTGACAGCTCTCAAGGTCGCGCGGCACGCCGTGCTCCGCCTTGATGGCTACGAGCTGAGCATCCGTCACTTCCCGCGTCTGGACCGTGAATCCGTTCTCTTGCAGGTGACCCACCCACTTGGTGCAGCAGCCTCATGTAGGGGTCTTATAGACGGTTACCGCAGTCGAGGCGGGCGCCGGTCTGGTGAAGACGACTGCCGCTACCAGGACGGCGGCGGCAGTTACTCCGCCCGCCGTCAGCATTCGCGTACGTGATGTCATCTAAACACCTTTCTCGAATAGCTGGCTCCGGTCTTGCATCTGCCGCGGCGCGTCCTCTCGGACGAACCGTGAAGCGATGCCATGAGCCCAAAAACTGTGCAAGCCGCGCCCCCGACGCCAGGGCTGGGGGATCATCGGCTGGACGCCTCCAGT
>JBHIEQ010000373.1:0-2774 GCA_046760725.1 Gemmatimonadales bacterium | reverse complement strand
GCGGTCGCCGCGGTTTCCAGAGTCCGCGCAACTTGCTCGATGCGGTAGGCTTCGAGCACGTCTCCGACCTTCACGTCGTTGAAGTTCTCGACACCGATGCCGCACTCGAGATCCTCCTTGACCTCTCGCACGTCGTCCTTGAACCGCTTCAGCGACGCTATGCCGCCGTCGTAAACCTGGACACCGTCCCGAATCACACGGATGCGTGCACCCCTTCTGATCACTCCGTGCTTCACGAAACAACCGGCGACCACGCCTACGCCCGAGATCTTGAACGTCTGTCTCACCTCCGCCTCGCCCAAAACGATCTCCCTCTCCTCGGGTGCGAGGAGACCCTCGAGAGCCGCCCGGATGTCATCGACCGCCTCGTAGATCACCCGATAGCTGCGGATGTCGACCTTCTCGCGCTCGGCCGCTGCCCGCGCGTTCGCATCGGGACGCACGTGGAACCCCACTATGATAGCCTTCGAGGCCTTCGCGAAGTCCACGTCGCTCTCCGTGACGGCCCCGACGCCGCGGTGGATCACCTCCACCTTCACCTCGTCGGTCGAGAGCTGCGCGAACGCGTCTGCCAGCGCCTCGGCGGGGCCCGCCTGATCGGCCTTGATGATGATCTTGAGCGCCTGCACTTCGCCCGTCTCTATCTGGCGGGACAGCTCCTCCAGGGATAGGCCCCTCAGACTCCTGCGATGGGATGCCTCTCTATCCAACCGCTGGCGCTTCTGAGCGATCTCGCGGGCCGCCTGCGCGTCCTTCAGAACGGCGAATGAATCTCCGGCCTCGGGTACGCCGTCAAAGCCCAGGATCTGAACAGGAATCGACGGCCCGGCGAGCCGGACCTTCTGACCGCGTTCATCCAGCATCGCCCGCACCCTGCCGGCCAGGTGGCCACAGATGAAGTGGTCCCCGACCTTCAGGTTGCCGCTCTGCACCAGAACTGTGGCGACGGGACCCTTGCCGGGGTCGAGCGCGCTCTCTATTACCGTCCCTCGGGCCGCTCGGTCCGCGTTGGCCTTCAAATCCAACAGCTCCGCCTGTAGCAGGATCTTCTCCAGCAAATCCTCGATGCCCTGCCCCTCTTTCGCCGATATCGGCTGTGCCATCACATCGCCGCCGAACTCCTCGAGCACCACGTCGTGCTTGAGAAGATCCCGCTTGACCTTCTCCACGTCAGCCGTGGGGAGATCGATCTTGTTGATCGCGACCACGAGCGGTACACCAGCGTTCTTCGCGTGGCTGATCGCTTCAACGGTCTGCGGCATTACCTGATCGTCGGCGGCCACCACCAGTACCACCAGATCCGTAACCTGCGCACCGCGTGCACGCATGGCAGTGAACGCCTCGTGCCCGGGAGTATCGAGAAACGTGATCATGTTCTCGCCCGGTAGCTCCACATGGTATGCGCCGATGTGCTGCGTTATGCCGCCCGACTCCCCAGCGACGACATTGGTCTTCCGTATGTGGTCGAGCAGCAACGTCTTCCCATGATCGACGTGCCCCATGACCGTGACCACCGGAGGTCGCGGCGCCAGCTCGCCCTCCTCCTCCGCCTCCTCGTCGATCGCTTGAGTCGGAATGTACTCTTCCTCTCTCACCGCGTTGAACCCGAACGCCCCGGCAATGAGATCGATCTGATCGAAGTCCAGCCGCTGGTTCACGGTCACCATCATCCCCAGCTCTTTGAAACAGAACGTCACGATGTCCGTGGGTGAGACGCCGAGTACCACGGCCAGTTCCGATACCGTCACGAATTCGGTGACCCGCACGGTCGTCTTCTCGCGCTCGCGCTCTTCCGCCCGCTTCTGTTCGGCCAACTCGCGCGCGCTCGGCGCGTCCGCCCGGCGACGCGCCGGTCTGCGCGCCCCGGGACCCTTCAGCTCAGCCAAGGTGCGGCTGATGTTCGCCGCCACCGCCTCCTTGTCCACCTGTGATCGCTTACCCTTGCGCCGCCGCTTCTTCTCCCGACGGCGTTCCTCGGCCAACTCACCGGGTGCCGCCGAAGCCACGGGGCGGGGTCCGGCAGACGCGACCGGCTGTATTCTGGGTGGCGGTGCCGTTCGCTCCACTCGCTTCGGCACGAAGGGCTCGGGCTCGGGCGCCGGCTCGGTGACAGGCTCCTCCACCTCGGGCTCCGCTGCCCGAGGCGTTTCCTCCACCACAGACTCCACGAGCTCGGTGCCCGCATCCGCAGCCACCGGCGCTTCCCTGAATAGGGCTGCCGCACGCTCTTCAAGCGTCGGCTGCTCGGCGGGCACATGCTCGGGCTCCAAAGCTTCGGCCACCTCCAATGCCTTGGTTTCAGCCTCGACGCGCGCCGCATCCTCTTCCGCGGCCCGCGCCGCCACCTCTGCCGCCGTACGGCGCCGTCGCCTCGGCTTGGGCGGCGGCTTCTTGGCTGCCGCTTCGGTCTTGGCTCCCCTGCGCCCCTTGGCCCGCCGGGGCTTCGTTTCACCCTTCTCTTTGCGTCTTTCGCGCTCCCACCGAGCCCGCACGAGAGCCACCTGATCCGGGTCCAAACCCGACATATGGCTGCGTACGTGGATGCCGATGTCGGCCAGCAGCTCGATTAGCTGTCCGCTCTCCGTGCCGAACTCGGCAGCGAGGTCGTGGACCCTAGTCTTGCCCACTACTGCCTCCTTCGCGCCATCATATCAGTCCCGGCGCCAACAGTGCGCACTCCCTTCTAACCCCAAGGCCCAGCAGCCCCAACTCGCGTCTCGTCATCCTCACGCAGACGCTTCGTCAGCGCCCGCCTTGGCCTCTTTCTCCTCCTC
>JBHIEQ010000372.1:0-2785 GCA_046760725.1 Gemmatimonadales bacterium | reverse complement strand
TCCGCCACGCGCGTCCGGGATCGTCGCCCGAGGCGTACCCTATGAACAGACCGATGCCTACGATCGCGAGGAGTGCCCCTGCCCCTACGAGTGCCCCCGTGGGCGCGTTCGCTGCGCGCCGGTAGATGTCGACCTGCCGCGCCTCGCCGATCACTGGGAGACCCCCTGGAGCAGGCGCACGTAGTTCACTACATGCCACCGGTCGTCGTCGCGGATCTTGCTCCCGTACTCGGGCATGAGCAGGCCGAAGCCGTGCGTCGTCACCCCGTAGATCCAGCCGTCACTCAGGTCGCGCATGCGCTCGATCGTGAGATCCCGCACAACGCCTCCCATCGACTGCGCGACTGGCCCGTCGCCCCTCCCCTCGGCGCCGTGGCACACCAGGCAGTAGATCTCATAGCGATCCCGACCCCGCTCCAGCGATTCGGCGGTGCTCTGCGCCGGATTCGTCAGCCGGTCGAGCAGCGCCCGGTTCTGGGGGAACGGTCGAGGCACCACCACCGTGCCCGTGACCGGCACCGTTCCCTCTACGGGCTGCAGCGGGAGCTTGTAGGGCTGGATCGCTATCCCCGTATGCATCACGGAGAACCACGAGAACGCCGCAACGAGATCGTCGGGGCTCGGGAACCGGTGCCACTGCTCGCGCGTACACCCGGCCGCCAGCACCACGAGCAACGAAGCCGCTGCGGCTCTACGTCTCAACCCGCACCTCCTCCGCACCCGTGGACCTCAGCAGCTCCTCTACCGCCCGCCTGCGCTCCACCGGACACGGCACGAAGATACCGATGTGGTCGTCGGTGAACCGCGGATCGTACGCTGCGGGCCGATGATCACGCCAGCTGTGGAACAGGAGACCGGCGATCGTCGCCAGCGCACCGAACAGCACTGTCAGCTCGAACGCGATCACCACGTAGGGAATCACCGAGCCGATCGGCTTGCCTCCCACTACAAGGGGCCAGTCGTACGACATCCACAACGTCATCGCGAAGCCTGTGGCGCATCCCGTCAGCCCGCCGATCAGCGTCCACAAACGCACCGGGCTCACCTTGTGCTTCACCGCCTGGGCTATTTCCACGTTCGGTACGGGCGAGTACACGGTGAAGTCACGATAACCCAGCTCCTTGAGAGAGCGGACTGCTTTAGTCGCCGCGTCCACGTGCCGGTAGGACGCCAGGATGCCACCCGGATGCGGCTTCATGCTTTCACCGGCTCCTTTCGCGGCATCGGGATGATCTCCTTGACCTCGGCGATCGAGACTGTCGGGAAGTTCTTCGCGAACAGCAGGAACCATGTGAAGAACCACGCGAAGCTCCCTGCCAGAATCGACCACTCAACCCACGTAGGCGTGTAATGACCCATGGCATACGGCTCGTACTCGAACGACAGCGACACCACGATGATCACGAACCGCTCGAACCACATGCCGAGATTCACAAAGAGGGACAGCACGAAGAGCGCCGGGATGCTACGCCGCACTTTGCGGAAGAACAGGAAGACGGGCAGGAACCCGTTGCAGATGATCATCGTCCAGCTCGCCCACCAGTATTCTCCGAAGGCACGGTTCCAGAACGAGGCTTGCTCGAACGGATTTCCGCTGTACCAGGCGAGGAAGTACTCGACGGCGTACGCGTACCCCACGATTAGGCCCGTGAGAAGCATGAGCTTTGCCAGGTTCTCGAAGTGCCGCTCGTCGATGTACCGCTCGAGCCTGAACACCTTGCGGATCGGAACCAGCAGGGTGATCACCATCGCGACACCCGAGTAAATCGCTCCCGCCACGAAGTACGGCGCGAAGATCGTGGCGTGCCAGCCGGGCACAATCGAAACCGCGAAGTCCCACGAGACCACGCTGTGAACCGAGAGCACCAGTGGCGTGGCCAGAGCCGCGAGGTAGAGATAACCGCGCGTAAAGTGCCGCCACTGGTAGTCGGTCCCCCGCCACCCCAGTGCAGTGATGCGGTACAACTTCTTCCGCCAGCCGGTCGCGGCGTCCCTCACGGCTGCGACGTCGGGAATCAACCCCACGATCAGAAACAGCGTGCTCACCGTGAAGTAGGTGGACACGGCGAAGACGTCGAACACGAGCGGGGACTTGAAGTTGATCCATAGCTGCCGCTGATTGGGGTAGGGAAACAGCCAGTACGCGTACCAGATGCGACCCAAGTGAAGCAGCGGGAACAGACCAGCCGTCATAACGGCGAAGACCGTCATCGCTTCGGCGGTCCGGTACACCGACGTGCGCCACGCCGACCGGAACAAATACAGGATCGCCGAGATCAGCGTCCCCGAGTGCGCGATACCGACCCAGAACACGAAGTTCGTGATATAGACGCCCCACATTACCGGCGGCGCGTATCCGGCGACACCGAGACCGAAGCGAACCTGGTAGAGCAGCGCGCCCACGCCGAGCGCCAGAACGGACAGCACGAGACCCAGGAGGACGTAGTAACCCCTTGACGGATTGCCCAGGGTCGCCGCGACGTCCCTGGTGACCTCGTGGTACGTGGGGAGCGGCTGGACCTGCACCTCCTCGGGCTGCACCGCCGTCGCCATCCGGCTCACGCCTCCACCAGGTGCCGCACCTTCTTCAGGTACGTGACCGCCGGTCTCGTGTTCAGACTCTCCAGCACGCGATATCCGCGCGGGTCGTCCGCCAGCCGCCGCACGCGCGAGTCGGGATCGTTGAGGTCCCCGAACACGATCGCCTCGCTCGGACACGTCTGCTCACATGCGGTCACCACGTCTCCATCCCGGAGCTCCGTGCCGGCGAGCTTCGCCTCGTTCT
>JBHIEQ010000371.1:0-2796 GCA_046760725.1 Gemmatimonadales bacterium | reverse complement strand
CCTGGAGTACCATCAGCATCCGCACGCGGTCCTGATAATCAGGGGCAGCGGCCGGCTCGTTCTAGGTGACACCGCGCACCCGATCAAGCCCTTCGACTGCGTTTATGTGGCTCCCAACACACCGCACCAGTTTCAAGCCACAGGTGACAAGCCGCTAGGGTTCGTTTGCATCGTGGATAGGGAGAGGGATCGACCGGTCCCGATGGGGTAGGGGGAACCGTCGAGCGGTGCTCGGGCACCCGCGGTTGCTGCGCCTTGTGCCCTGTGCTCATGCGAACGGTCGCGGCTGGACGTACCCGGCGCGCCGCGGCACTTCCCTAGCGACCTTACTGGGCGCAAGCGGCATGACGGTTCGCCGAAGGCGCGCTCGCGTATGTACAGCTGCTACGCGCTACGCACGGGGCACAGCGCACTTCCCACACGCGCCACAAACCGCTCGCCAACCGCTAACCGTTCACCCCACCACCGACCGCGCCAAGAACCACACGTTGGCCGGCCGCTCGGCGAGACGCCTCATGTACCATGGGAACCAGGCATCCCCGTAGCTCACCAGCACGCGCACCGAGCACCCCTCGCCGGCGAAGGCACACTGATCGTCGCGGCGGACCCCGTAAAGCATTTGGATTTCGTAGGCGTTCTTGGGGACGCCTTTGGACGCGGCGTATCGCTGTATCTCCCGCAACAGATATACGTCGTGCGTCCCCAGCCCTGGACGGGCTTCCCTGAAAGCCTCGTCGTCCAAGAGTCGGCGCGCGAGCCGCATGTAGTTGGCATCCACGTCACGCTTGCGCGGATACGCTATGCTCGGCGGCTCCTGGTACGCGCCTTTCACCAATCGGATCGCGGGACGCAACGACCGCAGCTCCGTGAGGTCGTGTTCGGTGCGGTACAGGTACGACTGCACGCAAAGTCCCACGTTGTCGTTGGCCTCTCGCACGGTGCGGAAGATCTCTAGCGTATGGTCCACGTAGGTGGATCCCTCCATGTCCACCCAGACGAAGTTTCGTTGCGTCGACGCGTGGGCCACGAGGCGGGTGAGCTGATCCGTGCAGAACGCGGTTCCGAGATCGAGGCCCAGGTGGGTGAGCTTGACGGAGACGTGGGTCGGGATCCCCTCGCGGGCGATGGCATCTAGTACCCCCACGTAGTGCTCTGTCACATCCCGTCCCTCGGTCTCGGTCGCCACGTTCTCGCCGAGCTGGGTGACCACGGTCGAGATGTTCTGCCGGGCGAATTCCCTGCATGCCTCGAGCGCCGATTCGACACTCTCCCCCGGCATGAAACGCCTGACGGCGCGCTGCGCGAACCGGCGACGGCGCATCTGGTTGTCGAGCCAGCGACTCCGTGAGGCCCGTAAGAAGAGGTCGCGTAGAGGATTCATGTGGAAGAACGTCCCTCCCCCCCGGCCGCCTCCTCGAGTTCGGGACTGAGCGCGAGAATTCCCCGCATGACCTCTTCGGGGATCCCCGTTTTCGCGCGCTTCGTGTAGTCGAACGACACGATGACTCCATCCCCCTCCGCTACTACCGCGTCGTGGGTGAGGGAGACCACGCGATACTCCATCGTGAAGCGGTCTTTGTCCAGTCCGGTCGCGCGGCCGCCGACCTGCACCGTGTCGGGGTAGAACAAGGCCTGGCGGAAACGGCAGCTCGTAGACTGCAGGATCGCTCCAACCTTGTGTTCGTCGTAAGAGCGCAGGAACCCGCACCTCTCGAGAAACTCCACGCGTGCCGTCTCGAAATAGCGGAACAGCACGGTGTTGTTCACGTGCCCGTAGGCATCCATCTCACCCCACTGGACTGGGAGAGTGATCGCGACCGGGAAACCGGCGAGCAATCGGTGCGACTCCTGGCTCACGGCGCCTCAACCGGATAGAACCTCACGCCCAGCGAGCCGATCACCATCCTCCCTCCTGCCAACTGCACCACTCCCTGGGTTGTGCCAGCCATTCCATCCCGGGTTCACCGATCGGTGCTCCGGGTGGAGCGGTGAGCGTTGGCGGCCGCGCTTCGGTCTCCACCGGACGCGTGAGGAACCGCTGTATATCGCGGGCGAGCAACGTGAAATGAGCGGCGTCCGACTCGTCCGCCCGGGCCCGGCGGCCTACGAGATCTTCGACGAGGCCCTCGAGTCGCATTGCTGCAATAGCCCGCACCTGCGGCATCTCAGCCCGTGCCGACAACGCCATCAGACGATCTGCCACGACGCGTTCTACCGCGCGGCTGAGCTCGGCCTCATACGGCGTGCGAGTGCCGACCCCGAAGGTTGCATCGATCAGCTCGTCCAACACCATTCCCAGACTAGGCAGCGACGGATCGACCGCGTTCTGCTCCACGAGCCTGGCCGCCCGCTGCGGATTCAGAATGCTGGAGACGACGTGGTCGGCCGCGACCACGGCCGGAGAGATCACGTCGAACGCGGAGCCTGTGTAGCGGGGGAACAGCTCGCGATGCCTGAAGTACCCCGCGGGTCGCGGCGGCAGGTTGTCAATCACCGACTCCGGGAGCACCAATGCATCGGGGGCAATGGAGGCGAGCAAGGCCTCCAGAGCAGCGCGCTGCGCTCGCGCCGAAGCTCGCGTCATGGGCTCCCGGCCGTCGCCTCGCAGTGCGTACACGTAATCGACTCCGCCCAGCACTGACGCGGCGGCGGTTACCTGATAGCGGTGATGAAGGTAGAGCGGCACGAGTACCTCTTCCATCGTCGCGAGCGGCATGCCGCTCTTGATCGCCGTGTTGCCGAATCGCGAGAGGGCGACGCGCCGGATCTCCAACATACGGTTGAGCTCCGCGGCCG
>JBHIEQ010000370.1:0-2803 GCA_046760725.1 Gemmatimonadales bacterium | reverse complement strand
GGCGACCGAGTCACGGTACTCGGCGCGGCGCTTGTCATCGCCGCTGCCGTAGTAGAGCCGCTCGACCCTGAACTCTCCCGGAATCGCGGGGTTGGGAGCGTCCAGCACCTGGTGCGCCAGCACGACGTCGGCGTCGTTGGGCGAGAGGTTGAGGGAGCCGTAGCAACCCACCAGCGGCAGGAGGACCACGACCAGTGCCCGCGCACGCCGTCGTGCCGTCATGCCGTCATCCCGTCCTGCCGTCACGCCATCATTGTCGTCATGCCGTTGTCTCGTCGCCCCGTCATTTCATCCCTCCACGCACACCAAGTATATTCGCCGTTCCCACCGCTGAGGAGGCGACAATGGGCCGGCCGGTCGTTCACTGGGAGCTGTGGTCCGAGAACCCGCAAGTACTCGCGGACTTCTACGCCAAGGCTTTCGATTGGGACATTCGGTTGCTGGAGGAGATGGGCTACCACCTGGTGGATACGGGAGGTGAGGGCGGCATCAACGGCGGCATCATGAAGCCGCAAGAAGGTCCGTGGCCCGGCAACATGGCCTTCTATATCGACGTGCCCGATCTGGCCGCGGCGCGCGAGAAGATCGCCGCGGCGGGAGGCAAGATCATCGTGGAGCAGCAGGACGTGCCCCAGGTGGGGTCCTTCTGTCTCTTCGAGGATCCCGACGGGCGTGTGCTGGGGTGCTGGAAGCAGGCGGAGCAGTCGGGGGGCTCGTGAATCCCCGGGTGGCTCACCGCCCGAGGTAGGCCCGGAGATCGCCCACGTCGTATCGCCCGTTGCCGTTGCCGATGGAGTCGAGGAAATCGATCTCCGTTTGTATCAAGGGCTCGGCGCCATTCAGCAGGAAGGGTTCGAGCGCCCGCTCCAGCGCGAGGGCGACGGTCGATAACGTGAGTCGGGCCAGGCTGTCTTCCACGGCGATGCTGTAGAAGGTCACGGGCGAGCGCTGCCCGGAGTTCAGTCGCGTCGTAGGCTTGCCGAAGTTACTGAACTGTACCGACCCCTGGGCGCCCCAGGCGTCGCCTGGCTCGCCCCTGTTGCCGCCCTCCTGAGGCGTGTGAATCAAAGCGTCGTTGCCGTCCGCCTCCTCGAGTGCCACGCGATACAGTCGCGGGCAGCTCTGGCACGGCCTGAAGGGAAGCTCCGGATCGATGTGATAGATGATGACGCCCTCTGCCGGAAGTCCCTGGTCGAAGCCCTGAAGCTTGCGGTATTCCACCAACAGGTATTCGGTCGCGCTGAGCGGGACGCGCAGGATCTTGCCGCTCGTGATCACCGGCTCCAGGGTCACCTCCGTGAGCTGGGTCGATTCCACCGTCAGCTCCTGAGAGATCCATCCCAGCTCCCGCTTGGCCCAGGCGGACATGTGCGTCGGCCTCACCCACGTCTCGCGATCGATGTTCTGGCAGCCCCAGGCGCCCGCGGCCATGAGCCCCCAGCATCCCACCACCCAACGGCGCTGCTCCGGCAGGAGCCCATCGGCCGGGTGGTACAGGTCGGGCAGGCCCAGCACGTGTCCCATCTCGTGCGAGATCGTGCTGGCCGTTTGGATCTCGGTACCCGAGCAGTCGACCACACTCTGGATGATGTACCCGTCGATCCGGATCGGCGTGCCGGAGACACCCAAGTCGTCGGTCGTGTATGGCGAGCCCTGCCATCCCGAGATGCGTGAGCGATGGGGCCAAATGCCCGGCCCGCCGCACGACGCCGCGATCTCGTGGAAGTAGAATGCCACGACGTCAACGTAGCCGTCGTCGTCGCCGCTGTTGGCGATTCCGTCGGGGCCGTCGCTGTCGAACAAAGAAAAATCGGTCGTCGAGTCCGCTGCTGAGAGCGCCTCTACCAGGAACTGCCCCGTCATGGCGTCGTCCCCTAGACCGTACGACGTCCCGACGGCTTGAGCCAGTGTGACGTTTGTACGAACCCAGTCGAAGACCTCTCCCGTGATCGTGAGGCGGGCGCCCGAGACCTCGCTGTAGTACTCTGCCAGGGTACCGTGCTCGTATGGGCCCTCGAACAGCACGCGTCGCAGCTCGTCGGGCTGAATTGTGGGATCGGGGGAGTCGGCGAAGAGACCCAGGACGGCGACTACGGGTAGCTCGCCGCTCACCGCCTGTCCGGATCGTCTAGCGCTCTCGGCTCGCCCGATCCACGCCCGCTCGAGCGTGAAGAAGTCCGGGTGCGCCGCAATGCGCTCGTAGTAGCCTTCCGGTAGCCGTCGACCGCTGACGGCCGCGACGGCCTCGATGTCCTGAGCGCGAGCGCGCTCCAGAGCAGCGGTCGCGCCGCCGAGCGCAAGCAGGATTGCGTACCGCGGAAGCAGCCGCGGTCTCATTGTTCGGGCCGCCTGTAGCTCACGCGGTACCTCTCCAGCGACGTGCGGATCTCGTTGTTAGGGGCCGCGACCTCGATCACTCTCACTTGGGGGGCGGCCACTCCGTCGGGCAGTGTCACACCGAAACGGATCGGTCCGGAGAAGCGCAGCACGATAACGACCCGGGTCACGTTGCCGGTCTCGCTGGCATACGCTTCCCCGCCCGGGACGGCCACGGGCCCCAGACCGATGGCGGCCAATTCCAGGACGGCCGCGCCCTCCTCGGCGTTGGGCGATTCGAGGATTCCTTCCACCGGGCCACCGATCAGTCGGTCGGTGCAGGCGGCGGCCAGGCTGGCCCGGCTTGCGGGAGACGCTGACCTGCGCGATCTGGTCGAGCGGTCGCTCGACCTCCTGCTCGACGAGTTCATCTCTCCCGTGGGCTTCCTCTACGAGGCGGACGGGGCCGATACCTTCGGCTACTTTT
>JBHIEQ010000369.1:0-2874 GCA_046760725.1 Gemmatimonadales bacterium | reverse complement strand
GGATCCGGCCCACGAGGATCGGCGATCGTTCGCTCAAACGCCTGCTCGACACGGTGTACCAGGGATCGCGCGAGCTACTGATCGCTCGGCTCGTATCCGACCAGAACGTCTCGGCCGAGGAACTAAGGCGCATACGCCGCATGCTCGACGAGCGGCTTGAGGAGCTGGAGGAGCGGTGATCGCGGCGTGGATGCTCTACTCCGTGATGGTCGCGGCCGCGCTGGCGGTCGCGGCGTTCGCCCTGGAGCGGGCCCTCGCTCTCTATCGCCAGCCATCCCGCTACTTGTGGGCGGGATCGATGGCCGCGGGAGTGCTGCTGCCCACACTCGTCCGCTCAGGACTGCTGCAGCGGGGCGACGATTCGACGCTCGCCGGGATCGGCGTGGTCGGCGCCCTTCCCGCCGCTCTGAGTATCCCGTCGGATGCAGTCACGCGGGCTGGGACCGCGACCGCGTCGCTCGACACTCTGTTGCTGCTTCTCTGGGGCATCGCCTCCGCCGCCCTCCTCGCATGGATCGCGTGGTCGGCGTGGCGCCTTAGGAGCGACCGCGCGAGGTGGACGCCCACGGTGCTCGAGGGAGTGCCGGTCCTTGTGTGCCACGACCTGGGGCCGGCTGTGGTGGGTCTCCTCTCGCCGGTCGTGGTGCTGCCGCGCTGGCTCGTGGAGGCGGACCCCTCCACCAGGCGACTCGCGCTTGAGCACGAGATGGAGCACGTGCGGGCCGGCGACACTCGGCTGCTTCTCTTCGGGCTGGTCGTCGCGGCGCTGGTTCCGTGGAACGTCGTCCTGTGGTGGCAGCTCGGGCGGCTCAGGGCGGCCGTGGAGCTGGACTGCGATCGGCGTGTGCTGGGTACGACGACGGTGCCGCGCGTATATGCGGACGTCTTGCTTCACGTGGGAGCACACGCGTCGCGGATCGCTCTTCCCGGGCCGGCACTGACCGAGCCCGGATCACTCTTGAGCCGGAGGATCGGCGCGATGGTTTCGAGAAGGGTCCGCATGAGATTGCTAAGAGTCCTAGCCTACACGGCCGCGACCCTGGGACTGGTGGTGGCCGCCTGTGATGCGCCCGGTCCCAAGGCCCCCCTGGAGGTCCCGGAGGTGGACCAGCCTGCCGTGGCGCCCGAGTTCGCGGGCGCAGTTCCGGAGAGTGAGGTGGACGAGCCGCCGGAGCGGATCTCCTGCCCGGCGCTGGCCTATCCCAGCGCGCTGAGGGAGGCGGGAGTCGAGGGGAGCGTGCTGCTCCAGTTCGTGGTGGACCGCTCGGGCAACGTGCCGCCCGCGTCCGTGGAGGTTCTGCGATCGGATCACGAGGGCTTCGCGACCGGCGCCAAGGCCCTCATCCAGAGCTGTCGCTTCCATCCGGGACGACTGCGTGGGGACGCGGTGCCGGTGATCGTGCAGATGCCAATCAACTTCACCCTGGCGCGGCGAGTCACTGAGCGGCCGCGCACCGCGGGGGAGCCGCCGGACTCGATTCACGTGACGATGCGGGCGTTGCGAGACTACTCCGTCAGGGCCCCGGAGGCGCTGTTCATCGTTGACGGCGTGGTCGTCGGTGACCGGTCGGCGCTCGACATCGACACGCTCGACATAGAGCGCGTCGAGGTGATCAAGGGCGAGGCCGCCCGGGCGTTGTATGGGGAGCGGGGGAGGGGCGGGGTCATACGGATCACGACGAAGAAAAAAGCAGACCGGGATCGGTAGACCCGATTCGCCCGGGTCCACCTCGTAACATATTGAGAAGTAACGGCTTGCGGCTCAAACCACCACTCACACTTGCCTCTGGGAGCCAGCTGTTGTAGTGCAGCAGTAGACCAATACGATAGGTTCGCCCTCACGGGAGGGCGCTCCTGGAGGTGCTCGATGATTCAGCTGCGGCAGCTGCTGCGCGCTCTTCTCGTTGTCCCTGTGGGTGCCGCACCGGCCTGCGGTGACGGCGCGAGCGGTGGAACGGCAGGCCCAACCTCGGCCCCCCTATGGCAACTGTCCGCCGACCCCCTGCTTGAAATCGGCGTGGTCGAGGGAAACCCGAACTACGAGCTGTCACAGGTCTCCAGCTCCCTGCGCCTCGGCGACGGCCGGTTCGTGGTGGTGAACGCCGGTTCCCAGCAACTCCTGTTCTTCGACTCGCAGGGCCGCTTCCTGAACAAGGCCGGCGGTCGCGGCGGGGGCCCCGGGGAGTTCAGGCATATCTTGCGCGTGCACCAATACGGCGACGATTCCCTGCGCGCTTACTTCCCGTCCGGCAACCGCATAGCCGTCTTCGACGACCACGGGAACTACGCTCGAACAGAACCGATCGATTCCACGCTCGACGCCGAGTTCCCGATGGACGTGTGGCTCTACCGCCGGTTCTGGATCGACGGGGCTTGGGAGCGAGAAGCACGGCTGCTCGCAAAGCGGGCTCTCGACAGGATGCCGGTGCCCAGTGGAGATCCGGCATACCGATTCGTCCTCGCCCTGTCTCGTGGCGAGATATGGGTGCGCGAGCCGATCGGGCCGACCTCGACCGGCACCCTATGGACGGTATTTGACTCGACTGGATCAGCCATCGGAATGCTCGAGGCGCCCTTGAGGTTCGATGTCCACCAGATCGGAAGCGGCTTTGTGCTCGGTCGTTGGCTGGGCGAGAACGACGTGAACTTCGTGCGGCTCTACAGACTACGTCGGAGCGGTCCCCCAAGTCCGCTGCCGCGCTGGGTGGTGGGGGAGGGCGGTCCGGCCTCTGCGCCGAGTATGACCCAGGAAGAACGCAACCGTCTGATTGCTGAGATGGGTTCGGCACTGCGGTGGCTCATCGTGGCACAGGAACGGTTCTTCGCCGACAACATGACTTACGCTGGCGCGCGCCACGAACTGGAGTGGGAGGG
>JBHIEQ010000368.1:0-2889 GCA_046760725.1 Gemmatimonadales bacterium | reverse complement strand
ACGCTCAACAGCTACATGTACGCCGACGCAATGGCGATCTCTCGGGCGGCAGCGCTCTTGGGCGACATCACCAAGGCGCGTCGTTTCGCCGAACGCGCCACCCGACTGAAACGGCGCGTGCAGGAGGAGCTATGGGATCCCAAGCGCGACTTCTTCTTTCACCAGTTCGCCCATGATGAATTGAATGGTATCAGGGCCAAGAGCCTCACCTACGAGACGGGCGGCCACGCGGGGAATCCCCACGGGCGGGAACTCTTGGGCTACGTGCCGTGGCAGTTCAACCTTCCGGACTCGGGCTACGAGGCCGCCTGGCGCTTTCTCATGGATCCCGACTATTTCTTCGCGCCGTTCGGCCCGACCACCGTCGAGCGGCACGACCCACAGTTCCTGATCTCCCCCCGCTGCTGCGTGTGGAGCGGCAACCAGTGGCCGTACGCCACTACGCAGACGCTCGTGGCATTCGCGAACCTCCTCAACAATTACGAGCAGGATGTGGTGACGAAGGACGAGTACTTCAGGCTGTTCAGGGTCTATACGCTCGATCAGCGCATGGACGGGCGGCCTTACATCGCCGAGGCCGCGAATCCCGACAACGGCTCGTGGGACGGGCACAACACGTTCTATCACAGCGAGCATTACTTCCACTCGGCGTACGTGGACCTCGTGATCACGGGACTCGTGGGTCTTAGGCCGCGAGCTGACGATTCGCTGGAGGTGAATCCGTTGGTACCGGACGATTGGGACTACTTCGCTCTGGACGATGTGGAGTACCACGGTCACAAGGTCTCCGTCGTGTGGGATCGCGACGGGAGCCGCTACGGGAGGGGCGCGGGTCTCAGCCTGTTCGCCGACGGGAAGCGGATCGCGAACGCGCCGGAAGTCGGGCGGCTGGTGGCGTACCTGGGTCCCCCGACTACCCGCCCCGAGATCGACCGGCCGATCAACTTCGCGGTGAACAACGGCGGCCGGGCGTATCCCCTGGTGACGGCATCATATAGCGCGCCCACGACGCCGCCCCACTACGCGGTGGACGGCAACTACTGGTATCACGAGTCGCCTCCTAACCGCTGGACCGCGGCCGGATCGGGCGGCACCGAGGATTGGATCGCGGTGGATTTCGGGATCGACCGCCCGGTCACGAGCGTTCGCGCCTACTTCTACGATGACGGTCGGGAGGTGAGGGCGCCGGAGAGCTACGACCTGCAATACTGGCACGGCGACGGGTGGGCCAGCGTGCCGCGGCAGAACCGCACGCCCGCGGAGCCCCGGGGGCGGCGCGCCAACGTGATCTCGTTTCCCCTTATAGGGACGAGCAGGATGCGTCTCGTCCTGGTGCATCGTGCGGGAACCTCTTCGGGACTCACGGAACTCGAGATCTGGGGGAACCATGACCTACCGCTTCCCGCACCCGCCACTGCCTCGCGCAACATCGCGTTCGGTGGACCGGACGGCCGCCCCTCGGTCACCGCATCCTACACGCACGCCGGAGACCGAGTGGAGCACGTGAACGACATGCGGATCGCGTTCACGCGCTACAGCCGCAACCGCTGGACCGCCTACGGCTCGCCCAACGCGCGTGATTGGGTGGCGATCGATTTCGGGGAACCCCGCAGGGTCGAGATCGTGGACCTATTCCTTTATAGTGATGGGCGCGGCGTCGAGGTGCCCAGAGATTACGCGCTGGAATACCGGGACGCGGGGCGCTGGACGCGGCTCGAAGTAGTGTCGAGAGTGCCCAACGAGCCCATGGGTTGGGCCAGGAACCGCGTCCGCGTGGTACCGGTCGAGACCGAGAGATTGCGGGTGCTGTTCGAGCACGCGCTGCCCGCCTTTACGGGGGTTACCGAGATGATGGTGTGGAGCCGGGCTCCGAGTAGATGACTCGAACGCGATGCACAGTGCGTCCTGCGCGCGACGGCGGGACGGCATGACGGGACGCCGGCAGGGGCTCGCCCGTCTGGCCGCGATGCCCACAGCGTTGTGGCTCGCCAGCTGCGCGTCGGGGAGCACGCACGTCTCGGTCACTCGCGCGCCGTTCGGCGTCATGCCGGACGGACGCGGCGTTGAGGTCTTCACTATGACCAACGAGAACGGCATCGAGCTGCGGGCGATCACGTACGGTGCCATCATCGTTTCGGTTCGCGTGCCGGACCGCAACGGCAGGCTGGACGACGTGGTGCTGGGGTTCGACGACCTGGAAGGGTATCTGCGGGACTCGCCGTACTTCGGCGCGATAGTGGGGCGCTACGCCAACCGGATCGCGAACGGACGGTTCACTCTCGACGGGCACGAACATAGCCTGACCACCAACAACGGTCCCAACCACCTGCACGGCGGGCTCAGGGGGTTCGACAAGGTGGTGTGGGAGGCGGAGCCGTTCGAGAGCGACAGCGGCGCGGGAGTGGTCTTTTCGTATCTCAGTCCGGATGGTGAGGAGGGATACCCCGGAAACCTCTCCGTTCGCGTGACGTACCTGCTTACGCCCGACGACGAGTTGGTGGTCGATTACCTCACGACGACCGATCGGGCGACGCCGGTCAATCTGTCGCAGCACAGCTACTTCAATCTTGTCGGCGACGCCCGGCGCGACGTGCTCGGTCACGTACTTACGATCAACGCATCGCATTTCACGCCAGTAGATGCGACGCTCATCCCCACGGGTGAGATCGCTCCAGTGACCGGAACGCCGTTCGACTTCAAGGAGCCGACGCCCATCGGCGCGAGGATCGAGGACGACGACGAGCAGTTAGGGTTCGGGGGTGGCTACGATCACAACTTCGTGCTCGATCGCGAGTCGGAGGGCCTGACCCACGCCGCCCGGGTCGAGGAGCCCACGAGCGGGCGGGTGCTCGACATCTTTACCACGGAGCCGGGGCTCCAGTTCTACTC
>JBHIEQ010000367.1:0-2944 GCA_046760725.1 Gemmatimonadales bacterium | reverse complement strand
GCGTCCCCGCCACGTCGAGCGGCTGCGGCTCGAGCCCTAGGGAAGCCTGGCAGCGAACGCCTTCTCACAGCGGCGGACCGGACCGACTGGAAGGGGGCAAGCCGCCTCGCTAACGAGGACTTCAACCGAAAGACCGGCTCGCTGTATCGGTTCGGCGCTCCCTGCGCACGACGCGATCCAATTCCTGTAGCAGAAGGTGTTGCGGCGCCCACGGACCGGCTGGACACGTGTGGCACTGGATGCTGTTCGTCCTTGTGAGACGCCTCCTTGCGGCTATATCGTTCAGGTAACGCACGTAAGAGGGGAGCGCGTCGAACTGATGATTGTAGCATCGGACCGCCTGAAGCGCCTCGAGGAGCAGTATCTGCGGTCGATAGAGGCCTCGCAGCACTTCCCGGACGCACTCGCTCGCTTCGCAGCCCTCTGGGCGGAAGCGCGTGCGGTGGATCCCAGCATCGGAGAGCACTGGCTCCAAGACATCGACCCGGATCTCGCGGTTGCCCGCGCGGTGAATGGTCTCCCGCCGGCCACCTGACTTCGAGGAGTTTCTAGCGCGCCTCACGAGGGCGCTCAAGGATCGCCGGCTTCCCTTCATGTTGATCGGCGGACAGGCCGTCTTGCTTCACGGTCGCCCACGCCTCACCGAGGACATCGACGTCACGCTCGGTGTTTCGCCAGAGGAGCTACCCGCGCTCGAGGACATATGTCGCAGCCTCGGCCTGGCGCCGCTCCCCACCGATCCGGAGCAGTTCGTGCGCGAGACGCTCGTGCTGCCGGTGAGCGACCCTGATACCGCCATACGGGTCGACTTCATCTTCTCAACCACACCCTACGAGCGACAAGCGATCGAGCGTGCTGAGAAGATCGCACTATCGGGGGAGTGGGTTCCGTTTGCGGCGGCGGAGGATCTCATCATCCATAAGCTGTTCGCCGGCCGGGCCGTGGATTGGGAGGATGCAGTGAGTGTCGTGAAAAGAAAGGGACAAACGCTCGACTGGAATTACATGGAGCGATGGGGACGAGAGTTCGCCGAGGTTCCCGGCAGAGAGGATCTTCCCGAGCGCCTGTCGCGGCTGCGAGCGGAGGGTGAGGCATGACTGGTAGAGCCTGATCCCTCACACCGCCTCGACCGACGCACCCCCGGCTGGCGTCGCCACAAACAGACGATCCTCCAGTTGCCCCGAGAGCTCGCGCCCCGCATAGAACTCCCGCTCCAGCGCCTCCATCACGGACCCGACACGACCCTCCTCACACACGGCAATCGCACACCCGCCGAGCCCGGCACCGGTGAGCCTGGCACCCCGAGCACCCGCTCGGCGCGCGATCTCGACTAGCTCGTCGAGCTCCGGCGTGCTCACGTCGTAATCGTGCCGCAGACTCTCGTGTGATTCGTCGAGCAACCCGCCGAACCTCTCGAGATCGTCCGCGAGAAGCGCCTCCTCGGCCAGCCTCACACGCTCCGCCTCCGTCACGACATGCCGAAACCGCTGCTCCAAAGGCGATTCCAGGACCTCGGTGGCGCGCAGCGTGAGCTCGTTCGGGTGCACTGCCCGCAAAAGACCGGGATAGCTCACCTCGCGAACACCGAAATGCGCTGCGACCACCTCCAGCGCGGCCCGGCATTCTTCCGTCCGCCTGTTGTACACCGCGCGCGCCTGACCCGACTTCTCGGCAGGTACGAGACTCGACGCTACGACGAACCGCCAGCTTTGGGGCACCGGCACCTGCGTGAGCCGCGCGGGCTCGAACTCCACCCGCGCCGCATGTCCCTCAAGGGCGCCCAGACAGATGGCCTGATCCATTCCCCCACCCCGAAGACCCACGTACCGCTCGCCGCGTGCCAGAAGGTCCATCAGCTCCACACGGTCTATCGTCGCCCCGTTAACCGTGAGGAGTGCCAGTGCCACGGCCACCACCAACGCCGACGACGAACTCAACCCGTGCGCGACCGGAAGATCCGAATCCACCACGCCGTCCAGCCCTCGGAGCGACCCGAGCCGGTCGACCAGCGCCTGGGCCGCTGCCTTCGCGTAGTTGCCCCAGTCGCCGTTCGGGTAGGGCGGAATCTCTTCGGTCAGACGGAACTCCCTGAGCGGAAACTCGGTCCTCGTGTTGGCGATCCAGACTAACGCGTCGTCGCGCGGGCGACAAAGGAGCCTCACGTGGCGCCCGATAGCCATCGGCAACACCGCGAGACCATTGTAGTCGATGTGCTCGCCGATGAGATTCACGCGGCCCGGGGCGCGCACGAGGTGGCTCGCGCCCCGTGGGCCGAACCGCTCGGCGAAGAGACGATCGAGTTCCCTTATGACTCCGCTCACCTGCCGACGAGGCCCACGACCCTGCCGTCCAGCTTCCACGAGGGATCGATCCGGACACCGAGATGCGCGAGCGCGGTGACCGCCACATCCACGATCCCCGGCGGAATCTCGGGCGTGCCCCTACGCGTGCTGGGTCCGCTCGCGAGATAGAAGATCGTGCGCTCGTTGGGTGAGAGCCCGCCGTGCCCGCCGTCGTCCCTGCGGCCGTGGTCGGTGCTCGTCAGGATCAACCAGTCCTCGCGGTCATAGGTCGGCCGCGCGAGCACCGCCGCGACGAGCTCCCCCACCCACCTGTCCGCCTGCTCAATGGCTGCGCGGTACTCGGGGGCGAGTGAGCTGGTGGCGTGACCCACCACATCAGTCGTGCCGAGATAGACGAACGCGGCGTCGGGATCGGCGGAGGTGAGGTGGCTGACGGCGATGGCCACCGACTGCGAGTCGGCGACCTCGTATCCCATCTCGTCGCCGTCCAACACCCGCAACACGTCGATGCCGCGGCTCAGCAAAGGCCCGCCCGAGCGCTCCGTGCCGAGCGGCGGCCAATCCACCACCGCGAACGTCTCGAACTCGGGATCGATCTGCTCCAGACGGGTGAGAAAGTCGGGGTACGTCTCATAGTCGTT
>JBHIEQ010000366.1:0-2957 GCA_046760725.1 Gemmatimonadales bacterium | reverse complement strand
AGGATTCGGCCCACACTCACGTGGCCCGGAATTATCGGATAGGGGACACCTGCGAGCCGCCCGTGATAGAGATGCACGTCCGTGCCGCACACCTCGCTCGCGATGGTTTCGAGCAGCACTCCGCCCCGCGTCACCCTGGGGTCCTCGACGCTCCAGACCTCCAGAGGCTCGCCGGGTGCGACCATCACCGCCGCCCTTATCGACATGGAATTGGCCTCCCGCCCTCGACGGGGCCGAAGAGCCGAAGCCGCCCGACTACCGTCCGCTCGGCACTACCCTGAGCTGCATCCAGGCCTCCACCGGGCGGCCGGCTTTCTCGGCGGGCGCGTAGGTCAGCGACTCCCGGGCAAACTGGATGGCCGCGATCGTGAAACGGACGTTGTTCGAGTCCTGGAGCCGTCTCACCTCCAGCACGCTGCCGTCGGTACCCACCTTGACCCACAGCACCGCGGGCGTCGGGCGCTCGGTTGTCCCTTCGGGCACGCTCAAGAGAGGCGGGTCCTGGGTGGAGGGCGGCCGGTCGAAGCAGCTCCCGTCCGAGTTGTAGTCCGGGCCGGGGTTGGTACACGCTGCCGACGGCCCCACCACGCGCACAGCTATGGAGCGCGACAGTCCCTCTGCTCTAACCCTCACCGTCGCGACCCCACCGCCCTTTGCGGTGAGAAAGGCGATCCCCGGGAGCGTCGGATCGGGCTCGGCCTCCACCACGGCGGGGTCACCGCTCTCCCACACGAACTCGGTGGACAAGACGGGCTCGCCGCTCGCGTCGAACAGCGTGGCGAGCACCTCGGCCCGCTCTCCCACCGAGAGCCGGAGCGAGCGGGGCTGCACGTCGAGCTCCCCCGTGGGACCCGCCTGCTGCTGGGCCATCGGCAACTCTCCGCCACCGCCGCACGAGCCGGGGGCGAGCGGGCCCGGCTGCAGGCTCACCGTGAGGCGGAAGCTCCCCGTGGCTCCTGCGGATACCGAGTTCACTACAACGCGGTAGATCCCGTCGGTGGGCGCGGTGAACGTGATGCGGGAGTTGCACGCACCACCTCCGTCGTCGTCGCTCAGCGAGCCCTCGAGGCCGGGCCCCGCGATCCACAAGTACGCCTCGAACTCGCCTGAGATGAGATCTACCGTCGCCGTCTCGCCGGCGCTCATCACCAGGCCCCACGCCTGCATGTACGAGCCGTCAGAGCTCGTGGTATCGGCGCTCGTGAGCCGGCCCGACGCCTTCGATCCCATCGAGAGGCGCCGGTCGCCCACCGGCAGGAGCGCGAGGTCGATGTCCGTCCCCTCGAAACCTTCGCCGCCGCAGGCCTCGGTGGATACCGGCCCCGGCTGCGGCGTCACTCGAAGCACGAACGAGCCGGTCTCTCCCTCCGACAGCGTGCTTGCGACGACTCGGTAGAGCCCGTCTTGGGGCGCGGTGAAGGTGACGCGGGAGTGGCACGCGCCGGCCCCGTCATCATCGGACAGATTATCCAGTCCCGGACCCCCGACCCAGAGAAACGCGTCGAAATCATCGGACAGGAGATCTACCGTGGCCTCCTGTCCTGCGCTCAGGGCCAAACCCCATGCTTGCATGTATGCGCCGTCGGGACCGGTCCGGTCGGAGCTCGAGAGCGACCCCGCGGCATCCTGTCCCATCAACAGCATGCGGCCCTCGATCGGATACTGCGTGAGGTCGATGTCTCCGAAGAACTCGCCCGGCATGCCGCCCCCACATTCCTCCTCCACTACCGGCGGGGGCACCGTTGATACTCTGAGCACGAACGAGCCCGTCTCCCCCTCGGACAGCGTACTGGCCACCACCCGATAAAGCCCATCGGCGGGCGCGCTGAACGTGACCCGGGAGTGACACGCGCCGCCACCGTCGTCGTCCGTCACGGTCTCCATCCCGGGACCACCCACCCACAAGTAGGAGTCGAAGTCATGGGAGACGAGATCGACCGTAACCCGCTGTCCGGCGCTCATCGCGAGCCCCCAGGCCTGCATGTAGGCACCGTCGGACCCCCTGTGATCCACATCCGACAGATGTCCCGTGGCCTCCTGCCCGACCATCAGCATGCGTCCCTCGACTGGGAGCCCGGCTATGTCCTCCTCCCCTCCGGGGAACCCCGCTCCTCCGCACTCCCCTTCCGCCACCGGACCGGCGTACTCGGTAGCCCTCAGCAAGAACTCGCCCGTATTGCCTTCCCCAATCGTGTTGACCACGACCCGGAACTCGCCCGACTCGGCCGCCGTCCAGGAGAGACGCGCGTTGCAGGCGCCGCCGCCGTCGTCGTCAGTCATTACGCCCTCGATTCCGGGTCCCGCGACCATCAGGAAGGAATCGAACTCGTTGGACAGGAGATCCACCGTCACGTTCTGACCGCGCTCGAGCATGAGCGTCCACGCCTGCACGAAGGTATCGTCCCACCACACTTCGTCGTCCGCCGTCAGCAAGCCGCTCACTTCGATCCCCACGCGCAGCTGGCGCCCGAAGGTCGGTAACCGGTTGACATCGTCCACTTGAGCCCGAGCCCGGGGCGCTGCGGCGAGGGTCAGGGCGAATACCAGGGCGACGGCATGTCGCGAGTGCTGCGGGATCAGCATGTGGGCCTCCGAGTGGTTGCCGCTAAGTTGCCGCGAGGCGAGCACACCGGCAAGAGCGATAGGCAAGTCGTTCTATGCGCTTTTCGCCCACTGCTCCGGCGTAGCTGAAGATGCGACAACTCGGCTGCCCCGCTCCGTAATCACGGTCACGTCCGACGCACGCTCAGGAGCATCCAGAGCCCTCGTGTGAGCACCGGTATCACGAACACGCCGAGAAACGCCCAAGCCAGCGCCCCATAACCCTTTGCGATCAGATCTATCAGCCCAATCCGGGCGAAGAGCGACGCTACGAGGAGCAAGCTCACGGCGGTGACCGGCCGGACGTACGAGCTGAGCTCGCGACCCCTCTCGCGGGCATAGCCGGCGAGGCGCTC
>JBHIEQ010000365.1:0-2968 GCA_046760725.1 Gemmatimonadales bacterium | reverse complement strand
CAACGTGGATCGCTGGGCGCGATTACGGTGCTTGCGCCGCTCGGCCTGACGCATCCGCTTCTTGCTGCCCCTGATGTTTGGCAAAGCACCTCCGTCCTGACAAAGGGCCCGTCGGGGCCTCGTGAGCGGCCGAAAGTCTACCGTGCAAGTCTCCGCCGGTCAAGGCGCTACAGCTTTGACACGGTTTCAGGCGCCCGTTAGGTTACTCCCGCAACCCGACCTAAAGACGCCCGCGCTCTCCGCTCGTGCAAGAATTCCTTCTCGCACTTCCGGTGCTCCTGTTTTCCATGGTGGCACACGAGTTCGCACACGGCTACGCCGCCCTCAGGCAAGGGGATGCAACGGCCCTGGCGCTGGGACGCCTCACCTTGAACCCACTCAAGCACATCGACCCCTGGCTCACCGTGCTGTTGCCGGTTCTGCTGTTCTTCGGTTCGGGCGGCCGCGTGATCTTCGGAGGTGCAAAGCCCGTGCCGGTGAACCCTCGGAACTACCGCAATTTCAAGCGGGGAGACATCATTGTCTCCGCCGCGGGGATCGTGACGAATCTCGCGCTGTTCTGCGTCTTTCTGATCGCAGCGATCCTGGTGGGTGTGGTTGGCGGAGCGGAGAGCGGAAGAGGGGGAGCGCTCGCAATCGTCCAGCGTATGTTGTTCTGGGGTGTCTGGCTGAATCTGCTGCTCGCCTTCTTCAATGTTCTGCCGATTCCACCGCTCGACGGTTCGCACTTGTTCTATCACCTACTGCCGCCCGAGCTGGGAGCAAAGTATCGTGCGGTGTCGCGCTACGGGGTGCTGATCCTGTTGGTCATGATCTTCATGGTGCCGAACGCGTTCTTTCTGCTTCTTACGCCCGCCTTTGCGTTGCAGGGTGTGGCGTGTAGTGTCGCGGCACCGTATTCCCTTGTGCATGCTATGACCGTGCCCCCCTCGATGACCGCTCCCGGTGATCAGGCGTTCACGGTTCAGCTGGAGGGCTTCTCGGGACCGCTGGAACTCCTGCTGCATCTGATCCGGGAGCAGGAGATCGACGTCTACGATATTCCGATAGCGCAGATCGCCGACCAGTTCCTGGCGGCGATCGATCGGCTGGGTCTGAACGAAGCCGCGGATTTTTTAGAGATGGCGGCCTACCTGGTCCGCATCAAGGTCCAGATGCTGCTGCCGCGTCCGATCGACGAGGACGAGTGGGAGGATCCGCGCGCCGAGCTGGTGCGACGGCTGTTGGAGTACGAGCAATTTCGGGAGCTCGCCGTGTGGCTGGCTGAGCGGGCGCGGCAGCACGCGGATCGGTTTCCACGCGGCTGGCTCCCGAAGCTTCCCGAGGTTCCGCGGCCCCCGCTGGTGTGCTCGGTGGCGGAACTGATAGAGGCTGCGGAGCGCGTGCTGGAGGCCATGCCGCAGCCGGTGATGCACCGAGTGGTGCCGCGGCCGCTCGATGTCGAAGGGGCCACCGCACGGGTGACCGATTACATGGAGGAACACGAGGAGTTCGAGTTCGCAGACTTGCTCGACGAGGCATCCACGATCGCAGACGTGTTGTCGGTGCTCCTCGCGCTCCTTGAGCTCGCGCGGTTGGGTCGGCTGCGCGTCGTGCAGGCCGAATCATACGGCCCCGTGGTGATCAGGCGTGAATCGACTGACGCGGCTGCTTGAAGCGGCGCTGTTCGCCGCGGCGGAGCCCCTGACCGTGGATGAGCTGCGGAAGCTCGATCCCGAGGCGACGCGGGAGGAGATCCGGTCGGCCTGTGACGAGCTTCGGGCTCACTACCAGGTGGACGGACACGGGGTGGAGGTCGTGGAGGTGGCGGAGGGTTACCAGATCCTCACGAAGCGCGATCTGGCGGAGGACATAGCGCGTGCCCACATCGTGACCAGGCCGCGGCGCCTCTCCGCCGCGGCGCTCGAGACTCTCGCGATCATAGCCTACCGCCAGCCCACGAGCCGCGCGGAGATCGAGGACGTGCGCGGGGTGTCAGTGGAGGGCGTACTGCGACTGCTGTTGGAGCGGGGTCTGATCGAGGTGGTGGCGCGAGGAGAAGGCGTCGGGCGTCCGCTGCTGTACGGGACGACGCCGCAGTTTCTAGAGCTACTGGGCCTCAAGCGGCTATCCGACCTCCCCAGCCTGGACGAGCTGTCGGTGGCCCTGAGGTCTCCGGAGTTTCGGGGCGAGGCGTGACGAGCATGCGGCTGCAACGCGCGCTCGCGAGGTCGGGCGTGGCTTCCCGGCGCGCTGCCGAGGAACTGATCCGAGCAGGCGAAGTGCGAGTGAACGGCCGAGTGGCCCGCATTGGGGCGAGCGTCGATCCCGAGAAAGACTCGATCACGGTGGGAGGAAAGCGCATAACTCTGGCGCCCGTCGTTTGGATCGCTCTCCACAAGCCTCGCGGCTATGTTGTGAGCCGCAAGGATCCGCGTGGCAGGCCGACCGTGTTCGAGTTGGTTCCTCGAGTTCGAGGACTCACGTACGTGGGTCGGCTCGACGTGATGACGTCGGGTTTGCTGTTGTTCACGACGGACGGTTGGGCGGCGAACCGGCTCATGCATCCCAGATACGCCGTGGACCGGACGTATCGTGCGCTGGTGCATGGGAGATCGGCCGAACAGGTGGAGCGGGCTCTCAGAGCGACGATCCGCATAGATGGCAGACCTGTAGCGGTGCGACGGTTCAGGGTGCGAGGCGCGAGCCGTGACTCTCTCGACCTGACGCTGACGCTGGCCGAAGGTCGCTACCGAATCGTGCGGCGCTTGTGCAAGCGGCTCGGTCTCAAGGTGGAGCGGCTCGTGCGGCTCAGCCATGGGCCTGTGAGTCTCGGGCGGCTCTCGGCGGGGAAGTGGCGCTACCTGACCAAGGCGGAGCGCGCCGCGATCGACGCGGTGCGCCGGGCGGCGTGATTGATGGTGCCGAGAGTGACTATCAGCTGATCGCGGAGGATCAGAGCCACAGATGGACCTAACGGGCAAGTCGA
>JBHIEQ010000364.1:0-2972 GCA_046760725.1 Gemmatimonadales bacterium | reverse complement strand
AGATCGTACTGGCCTCCGACCAGCACGACCTCGAATCCGTTCCGCTCGGCCAGCTCGGTCACCCGCGCGACGATCCGGTCGCGTGGCTCGCTGCGCGCCGACTCCCGCATTCGGAGAAAGAAGAGCGCCTGGTCCCTCTCGGGAGTGACGAAGCTCAGAGCGACTCGGTTGAGCCGCGGGCTTTCGAGTATGTCCAGGAGCTGGCCCCAACTGAGGAACCCCGCGAGCGGGCCGAGCCGGGCGTCACCCAAGAGGAGTGCGGGAGACATCACGACGCCCACCGAGGAGTCGGCCTCGAAGGCCCGCTGCAGGGCCCACATCTTGGTATTCACCTCGTCGGTATCGATGCGCCGACCCTCCGGGTCCCGCACCACTATGTTGAGCGAACTCGACCCACCGTCCCTGTCGATCACCTCGAGTCCCTCTCTGAGCGCCGTTCCCCCGCCGAAGTAGGACAGGAGGCCGGGATCGGTGCTGAGCCGGGGGATGCCCAGGGCCCCGAGCAGGCTCAAGGCGCCGAGTCCCAGCAGCCAGCGCGCGGGGCGGCGCCTGGGAAAGATCCCTCGCCCGTCGCTCGTTTCCGCTCCTCCGGCGGCGCTCGGCAGCTTCACCGCGACGGGCACCGCCCGCAGGAATGCAGGATAGATGGTGTAGGCAACGGCCATCGCCGTGAGCGCGCCGATCGCTCCCGCCATCCCCAACTCTCGAAGCGGTCTCGCACTCGCTATGAGCAGACTCAGAAAGCCCGACAGTGTGGTGAACATGCTCCAGAACGATGGCCAGCGCGTCATACGTACCGCCTCGGCCACAGACTCGTCAGCCGTCGAGGCTCCCGCGCCGCGGCTTCGCTGCCAATTGGCGGTGAGAAACACGATGTGGGACAGTGTGAGAACGAATACGACGGTCGCGATGTTGGCGGTCAGGAGCCCGATCTTGATGTTCACGATATTCGCGATCGAGATGGTGAGCGCGGATGCGGTGAGGCAGGCTGCCAGCGTACCCAGGGCGATCCGCCAGTTGCGGTACACTGTGGTGACGACGACCCCGAACACAACCAGGGCCGCCGAGCTGAACACGATGAGGTCGCGGAACAGGCTGCGGCGGATCAGTTCGATCACGTACGGCACGCCGGACACGCTGAGATCCAGCTCTCTCCCGTCGAACCGGTTCACGACCTCCTCGATGCGCGGAACGAGGATCGCCGGGTCGGTGCCGTCGGTCTGGATCACGATGTTCGTAGCACGGCCGTCCGGGGTGAGCAGCAGGCGGCGCCACAGGGGGCTCTGCCGGGCGTCGCGGGTCGTGACGCTGTGCACTCCGATCAGCCCTTCCAGCTCGGCCAGCTCGCGGCTCAGCTCCCTGACGGACGAGCGGTAAGCGTCGGAGCCCAAGCCCGCGGCACCCGCGGACCCCGCGCTGGCGACGCGGATAATGACCTGGGGCGGTGAGGGAAACCTGTGGTCGATCTCGACCGAGGCCGCGAGCTGGGGATCCCCTTCGGAGAAGAAGAAGTCGGCCTCGACTCGCGGCGACAGGTCCACCCACGCAAGCACACCGAACACACTGGCCACGGCGAGGATCAGGAAGACCCATGCGGAACGAGGATCTCCCCGAGCGGTATCAGGGTTCAGCATTGAGACGCAGGGCGGGACTGCCACATTGAGAGTCTCTCCCTTACAGTTGTCGGCACCAACAATGGTAACCAACTGGGCTTCACGGAGTTCGCCATGAAGAGAGGGATTACCTTATCGCTGGTCGTGACGCTGGGCGCGGTGCTCCCCCCCCGTCCCGCAGCGGCTCAAGCCGACGGCGTGCGAGCTGCCATGATCGAGACGCTTGCAGCCTGGCGGGACGGCGATTTCGACCGGTTTGCACAGTATTACCACCCCGAGACGCGCGGGTTCTTCTTCGATGGGGGGTACCTCGTCGAGGGGTTCAACAGGGAGGCGCTGGAGGCCGCGTACGAGGCGGGGTTCCGGGCACAGATCGAGGTGCGGGAGATCGACGTAAAGGTTTACGGGAACACCGCGGTCGGCGTCGCCTACGCCGACGGCACGATCACGCTGCCCGGCGGTGCGACTCAGTCAGGGACATGGCGTTACTCCGAGACGCGAGTCAACGAAGGTGGCGTCTGGAAGATAGTGCAGTACCACTTCTCCAAGCTGGAGATCGCAGGGATGTGAGAGGGCGCGGGGCCGCCTTCTCCTCCAGCATTCCCAGCTGCCACATCACGAACAGCAGCCTCGTCGTGAGATCCTCGATCGTCTTCCTGATCGGGAGTCCTCCCGAGTGACCGGCTTCGGTATCGTAGCGCAGGAGGATCGGCCGATCCGACGAGGTGGCGGCCTGCATGAGCGCCGTCATCTTACGCGCGTGGAGCGGCGCCACACGGGTGTCACCGTCGCCGGTCTCGAACAGCACCGCAGGGTATGCGGTCGCGTGCTTCACGTTGTGGTACGGCGAATAGGCACGGATGTACTCGAACTGCTTCGGGTCGTCGGCGGAACCGTACTCGGACACCCAGTAGCGGCCCACGAGGAACTTATGGTAGCGCACCATGTCCAGTAGCGGCACGCTGCACACCACGGCCCGGTAGAGCTCGGGGCGCTGCGTCATGGCCGCTCCCACCAAGAGCCCGCCGTTCGAGCCCCCCGCTATGGCGAGCTTCTCCGGGCTGGTGTAACCGTTATCGATCAGCCACTCGGCGGCCGCTATGAAGTCGTCGAACACGTTCTGCTTGTTTTCGAACATGCCGGCCTTGTGCCACTCCTCCCCGAATTCTCCGCCGCCCCTCAGGTTCGGCACAGCCAGGACGCCCCCCCACTCCATCCACAAGGCGTACTGCGCCGAGAAGCCCGGTGTGCGGCTGATGTTGAAGCCGCCGTATCCCGTGAGGTAGGTCGGGTTCGAGCCGTCTCGCTCCAGTCCCTTCTTGTGCGCGAGGAACATTGGCACTCGCGTAGCATCCTTCG
>JBHIEQ010000363.1:0-2978 GCA_046760725.1 Gemmatimonadales bacterium | reverse complement strand
GGGCGATCGACGCAGTGAACTCGAACCCCAACATCATCTACGTAGGGGCCGCTACCGGCGGGCTGTGGAAGTCCACGACGGGCGGCGTCACGTGGGAACCCGTCATGGACTCCCTGCCCGCCGCGTCGATCGGGGCAGTGGCCATTTTCCAGGCGAGTCCCGACATCGTGTGGGTGGGCACCGGCGAGCGGAACCGACGCAACTCCGCCGGTGTGGGCACCGGAGTGTACAAGTCGATGGACGGCGGCAGGTCGTGGACTCACGTGGGACTCGCGAACACGGGCGCCATCGACGCCATAATCCTCCACCCATCCGACCCCAACGTGGCCTGCGTGGGAGCGCTGGGGAACACTTGGACGGAGAGCGAGGACCGCGGGGTCTATAAGACCACCGACGGAGGCAAGACGTGGGCCAAGATCCTATACGTCAATGAGCGCACGGGCGCCGGGGACCTCGTGATGGATCCCTCCAACTCGAACAAGCTCCTGGCCGGCATGTGGGAGCATCGCCGCTGGCCGTGGTTCTTCAAGTCGGGCGGTCCCGGGAGCGGCCTCTACATCACGGTGGACGGCGGTGAGACATGGAACCGGCTCACCTCCGAAGACGGGCTGCCGGAGGGTGAGCTGGGGCGCATCGGGCTGGACTTCTCGCGCAGCAAACCCGACGTGGTCTATGCCGTGGTCGAGGCGGAGCGGAGCGTGCTGATGCGGTCCGACGATGGGGGGCACACGTGGCGGGTAGTGAACCGCGAACGCGGTGTCATGGTGCGCCCGTTCTACTACGGGCAGGTGCGGGTCGATCCCCTGAATGAGAACCGCGTGTACGACGTGCACGGTACGATAGATCTCAGCGAGGACGGCGGAAAGACATTTCGCACGCTCCTCCCGTTCGCGCGGGTTCACGTGGATCACCACGCGTTCTGGATCGGTCCGGACGGTAACCTGCTGATAGACGGCAACGACGGCGGGGTGTACATCTCGCGCGACCGTGGCGAGGGATGGCGGTTCGTGGAGAACCTGCCGCTCGCTCAGTTCTACCACATCAACGTGGACATGGAGACACCGTTCAACGTCTACGGCGGTCTCCAGGACAACGGCTCGTGGCAGGGTCCGAGCCAGGTGTGGGAGAACGGCGGGATCCGCTACTATCACTGGGCGGAGGTGGCCTTCGGCGACGGTTTCGCTACGCTGTCCGACCCGCGGGACCCGCGTTACGGGTACGCGATGTCTCAGGGCGGCTTCCTGGTGCGGTTCGACAAGGTGACGGGCGCCGAAGAGGACATCCGTCCGGCGCACCCGGAGGGAGTCGAACTTCGGTTCAACTGGAACGCCGGCATCGCCATCGATCCGTTTGACGGCGCGATCTACTACGGCAGCCAGTTCGTCCACAGGAGCCCCGACATGGGGAACACGTGGACGATCATCAGTCCCGATCTCACGACCAACGATCCGGAGAAGCAGAGACAGCTCGAGAGCGGCGGTCTCACCTATGACGTGACCGCGGCCGAGAACCACACGACGATCCTCACGATCGCGCCGAGTCCCGTGGAGCGCGGGGTGATCTGGGTGGGCACGGACGACGGTAACGTGCAGATCACGAGAGACGGAGGAGGGACTTGGGAGAACGTGGTCGTGCGGATCAGGGGCGTGCCCGAGAACACCTGGGTGCCGCACATAGAGGCCTCCAAGTTCGAGGGGGGCACGGCATTCGTAGTCTTCGACGACCACCGGCGCGGCAACAACCGGCCCTACCTCTACAAGACCACCGATTACGGCCGCTCGTGGGAGAGTCTCGTCACCGACGATATCGAGTATTTCCTTCACGTGGTGGAACAGGATCCCGAGAACGCCGACGTGCTGTACCTGGGTTCCGAGTTCGGCATGTACCTGTCGCTCGACGGAGGCGAGAGCTGGTCGCTGTGGCGTCACGGGCTTCCCAGGGCGCCCGTCCGCGCGCTGGTCGTTCACCCCAGAGATCACGATCTCGTGATAGGCACGCACGGCAGGGCCGCCTACATCATGGACGACGTGAGGCCGCTCCGGGCTTTCGCGAGTGACCCGGGCATCGCCCAGCAACCGCTGCACCTGTTCGAGATACCCACCGCGGTCCAGTACAACGTGTCGCAGGTGGGCGGCATGAGGTTCACGGCCGACGGGATGTTCAGGGGCGAGAACAGGCCGTATGGGGCACTCCTCACGTACTGGGTTCTCGAAGGAGACGACAGTGCGAAGGCGACGATCGAGGTCCTGGAAGGCGACGAGGTGATCCGCCGGTTCGAGGGCCCCGCCAAGGCGGGCCTCAATCGCACGTCGTGGGATCTGAGACGGGACGGCTTCCGGCGCCTGAGGGACGAAGACGTTCCCTCGGAGTTCCTGCCCCCCGGGCCCGGAATACTACCGGGGACGTACACGGTGCGCGTAGAGGTGGGAGACCATGAGGCCGAGGGCACCGTGACCGTCGAGCCCGATCCCAGGGTCGAGATTCCCCGCGCCGATCGCGTGGCCAAGCTCGATGCGCTGATGCGCGCCGGGCGGCGGCAGGAAGCCGCGGTGGACGCCGTCGAGCGGCTGCGCGACGCGAAGAAAGGCGTTGACGAAGTACTCGAGCGGATCAAGGGAGAGGACGACAGCACGTCCAACGCGATCCGCCAGGCCGGGGACTCGCTGAAGAAGCTGCTGCACCCGCTCGAGGAGGAGTTCACCGGTCCCCAGGAGATTCAGGGGATTCTTCGCCGGCCGGACGCCGTGTTGGCGATGGTGTCGCAGGCATACCGGGCGTTGAGCGCCACGCTCGCCGCACCCACCGAGGCGCAGATGCTGTATCTCGAGCAGGCCGACGCGAGGCTCGGGCGCGGGGTCGAGCGCGTGAACGACATATTGGCTCAGGAGGTAGCGGCTTTTCGCCGTCAGGTGGAGGCCGCGGGGATTGAGTTGTTCCCGGCGCTAGAGCCGGTCGAAATGGAGCGGCAAGAATAGGTT
>JBHIEQ010000362.1:0-2978 GCA_046760725.1 Gemmatimonadales bacterium | reverse complement strand
GTTTCTCTCGTCCCTGTATCAGTCGGAGCTTGGGAAGAGACGCGCGCGTGTCGCCGGTCGTCGGCTGGCTCCCGGAGAGATCACTACCGGCACCGCCGAACGGTTCGTGGCACTCAAGCAGGCCTCGTGGGAGGCCTTTCGGCAACGGGCCGAAAGCCTCGAGCGGCGAGGGCTAAGGGAGCTCTCGGGCGGTGCGCTCACCGAGTTCGCCGCTCAGTATCGTGAGGTCGCGGCCGATCTGGCCCGGTGCCGCACCTACGGGGTCGACTCCAGGGTGGTGAACTACCTGGCGCGTGTCGTGAGCGCCGGACACAACGCCCTCTACGGGCTGCGTGGGGTACGCCGCTTGCCGCTCAGGGAGCTATTTCTGGCCGACTTCCCTGCCGCCGTATGGCAGGCCCGCGCCTACATCATGGCCGCAGCCTTGCTCTTCTTTGTCCCTGGCGTCGTGGGTTATGCCGTCATGCGCGAGCAGCCCGAACTCGCGCAGGAAGTGATTCCCGACCGGATGATCGCCCGCGCTGAGGAGGGACGGACCAGGCAAGCCGAGGGACGGGGCTATGCAGAAACTCCGTCGCCTTATCTGCCGGTCGTGGCATCCAGCATTGTCGCCAACAACGTACAGGTCGCATTCGCCGCGTTCGCTTTCGGCATCACGGCCGGCATCGGCACAGTGGTGATTCTCGTGTTCAACGGCCTGTTCTTCGGCTCCGTATTGGGGCTCTTCGCCAACTACTCACTGGCGGGCTGGATCCTGACGTTCGTGGCCGGCCACGGCGTGCTCGAGCTCACGGCGATCTTCGTCGCGGGAGGCGCCGGCCTGCTGCTCGGCCGTCACCTTCTCGCCCCGGGCGATCTCGCGCGGCGCGACGCACTGGTCGTGCACGGCCGAACGGCCATTAGGCTCGTGGGTGCAGCAACCCTCCTTCTGCTCTTGGCGGGTCTGATCGAAGGGTTTCTCTCCGCGAGCGACGCCCCGGCGGAACTCAAGTTCGCCGTGAGCGGCGCCAGCCTCGCGCTCGTCGCTCTCTACCTGGCAGCGGGGCGCCGCGCAGCTCGCGGCATAGCCGACTTTAGCCCTTCGACACGGGGATCATTACCTGAGTCGATCCCCACTGGAGCACGATGAACGCGAAGTCACGAGTCTCCGGTTCGACGGTGATGGTGAACCGCTCCGTGAAGTCGTCAACCCGCTCGCTCTCCGCGGGCCCCCGGCCCACCTCCTGCTGGCGCACTGCCTCCGTGTAGGCCGATTCGGCACCCCACTGCGCTACCGCGCGATTTACGATGATGCCCCAAGGGCCCTCACCCGGGATGCTGTAGAGGGAGTAGCTCCCGGGCGGCACCCAAACACCCGCGATCACCAGCGGCACCGTGGTATGGAGCATCGTGGGCTCGTTATCGCCGGTGCGCCACAGTCGTCCGTACGGAACCACTACGCCGAATATGCGGCGGCTCTGGCTCGAGGGCCTGCTGTAGCACACCTTGACGGGCGATCCCCCGATCGTGAACGTGAGCGAGTCCAACGGACTCTCCCGCAGCCTGAGCGGCATGGCCTCAGTGTTGGTGACGACACATGCCGTATCCACCTGCGCCGCCTGGGGATGGGGTGTGGAGCCAAGCACCGCCACAAGCAGACCCAATTGGGTACTCGTCACGTTCGAGCCCTCCAATGCGGTCCGGAATGTCTCAGATAATGTAGTGATCCGGCCGGGGGCCGTGTGAGCCACGTCGCTGTCGCGGTACCGCGTTGGGCCGAACTTGGAGGCTCCACGCGGCGGACGTGAAGAACATTGCATACCGACACAGTGCTGCATTGTTCGCCACCTTGCCGTGGGCGTGCACGTGCTCGGTCGGGATGCTGTAACTCAGCCTAACGTTCCGTCGCACAATGGCTTATCTTCGCACAGGCGTTCCGGGCTTGGAGTGGCTCGCGGCTTGCAACAACGGGGTTTACATGGTCAGAACGCGGGGCTTCACGCTGGTCGAACTGATGATCACCATCTCGATGATCGGTGTACTCAGCGCGGTGGCGATCCTGCGGACGGCACCGGCCCTGCGGCGGGCCACAGTAAACCGGGTCGCGGGGGTGTTGGCGAGCGACTTTCAGTATGCGCAGCTGGTGGCTGCACGGCAGCACAAGCCGGTCGTGTTCATTGCCACGCCGGCGGCGCAGGCCTGGATGGTACGTGACGCCGCCACTCCGTCGCTCGTATTTCGGGAACGGTACGTGGGGCCCGGCACGGACTTCGGCATCGACAGCTTGGAGGCATCGCCCACATCGGTGGAGGTCTTCCCCAACGGCTTGGCGCGCCAGAGCGTGTCATTCGTGGTGGGATTAGGGGGATATGCGAAGCAGGTCAGGCTCACTCGAGCGGGACAGATCCGGATCACCCCCTGAGCGGGGGAGTGCCGGTGTGTCGCTGGTCGAGATTGTGGTGGCACTCACGATTCTCTCGACCGTGTTGGTGGCCCTCGGGGGGCTCATGTTCCAGGCCGCCCAGCACACACGGCGCTCCGCGGCAGTCGCCTACCGCAGTGCGGCTCTCACGAGCTCGAGCGCGTGGGTGCAGGGGCTCCCCTGGGACAGCATTCCGGGCGCCGCCGGATGCGTCACGGACAGCGTGGGACTCCTCGAGTACTCCCGCTGTGTGACGGTCTCCAATCTGTCGAGCACGCTCAGGCGCATCACCGTCGCGATCAGCCCGACGGGGAACTTGCTCGTGCGCCCGGAGTCCGTGGTGATCGAACGGAACAAGCCTCGCAAGCCCTCACCGCTGAACTGATGCAAGAGCGCGGCTTCACGCTGATCGAGGTCATGATCGGGATGGTGGTGCTCGCCATCCTGGGCACCGCGCTTACCCAAATGCTGCTCAGCGATTCCCGCTTCGTGAACCGCCAGGAGGCCATGCTCGACGCGCGTCAGGCCGCTCGCGCGGCGATGAACATCATGACCGTCGAGCTGAGACTGGTGGGAG
>JBHIEQ010000361.1:0-2991 GCA_046760725.1 Gemmatimonadales bacterium | reverse complement strand
GGCCGCGTGAATACTATCGGGAGCGCTGCCGCCCGCGTCAATTCAGCTTCGAGTCTGCCGCTGCATCAGCGCCGGGAGGAGTTCGCGGGCGCGGGTAGTCTCCAGCGGTACCTTCTCTAGCCCGCCACCTGCCACACCGTGTCCAGCACGGTCCCGTCCACCCAGTTGATCACGGCGACCGGCCGGTCTAGCACGCGCGGCGGCCGGGGTGGACCTCCGACGATCGCCTCCACCTCGGCCTTGATCTCCTCGATCGGCCGTATCGGAAGATCCGAGCCGCGCATCGCCTTGACGAGATCCTTGCGGCGCGGGTTGATGGCGATGCCGCGCTCGGTCACCACGACGTCGATCAGCTCCGCCGGTCCCGTGATCGTGGTGACTTCGTTCACGATCACCGGAATCCTGTCGCGGAACGAGGGCACCGCGAGAATCGTGCAACGGGCGAACAGACAGTTCTGCCATCCGCCGATGCCGTGCAGAAGGAGACCGTCCGAGTGAGTCACGACGTTGGCGTTGAAGCCCACGTCCACCTCTGTGGCGCCCAACACGACCGCGTCAACCATGGAGGCGAAGTTGCCCTTGCCGTGGAAGTTGTAGGACGTGAACGGCGACGTTGCCACATGGCGCGGGTTTGAGGCGATCGACTCGACGCCCGCCAGATCGAAGGTCTGTCCGTCCAGGATATAGTCGGTGAGCCCTTCCTCCAAGAGATCGACGAGGTACCTCGTCGAGCCGCCGCGAACGAAGCGTGCTCTTACGCCGTCCTCCTTCATCATGTCTTTGAGGAACTCCACGAACGCTAGCGCGATGCCTCCCGCTCCCGCCTGGAACGAAAAACCGTCGCGCATGATCCCCGCTTCCCTAATGAACCGCGCGACATACTCGGCTATCAAAAGACGGTCCGGGCTGCGAGTGATTTGCGTCGTACCCGAAACGATGTGCGAGGGATCGCCTATCGAATCGACCTCGACCACGTAATCCACGTTGTTGCCCTGGATCTGCCAGGGGACACAGGGGAAGGGGACGAGGTTGTCGGTAACGACTATCACCCGGTCGGCGTACATCGAGTCGGCGAGCGCGAAGCCGAGTGAGCCGCATGCGGAAGGGCCGTGCGAGCCGTCGGCGTTTCCGAACGGATCCGCCGTGGGCGCCGCGATCACCGCAATGTCTATCTTGACCTCGCCGTCCTGGATCGCTTGCCAGCGACCACCGTGAGACCTCAGCACTCCGAGTCCGCGCATCTTGCCGCGCGAGCAATACTCGCCAAGCGGCCCGTTCATGCTGCCCTCGATGTGATGCACTACGCCGCGCTCCATGAGGTCGATCACGGGCTCGTGGCAAGGGAACGAGGCGCTAGGGAACCACATGAGATCCCTGACGCCGAGCTTGGCCGCCTCGGTAAGCGCCATCAGCGCGACGTTGTCGCCGTTTCTGAGATGGTGATGCGTCGAGATCACCATCCCGTTCCTGAGGCCGCATTTGTTCAGCGCGGTAGCCAGGTCGCGCACCCGCTTGTCCCCGTTCGCCGGGTATGCGGCGCATGACCTGATTCGCGCGCCGTGCTTCGACCCGGTCGGCTTGTGCTTGCCCACCCCTTTGAACGGCATGCGCGATTTCCCGTTCACGACGGTGGGCACGCGGCGGCCCACGGCGTTCACGGCGAACCGCCAGTCGGACTTGCGCTTGGGCGACATCAGCCGTCGCTCCCCGAAACGAGCCCCGCACGCCGCGCTCGTTCGACCAGCCGCCGCGCCCTGAGTACCACCGGCGGGTCGATCATCCGCGTGCCGAGACTCACCACACCCAGCCCCTTGCGCTCGGCCTCCTCGAACGCTTCCACGATCCGCAGAGCCTTGGCGACCTCATCCTCGGAGGGCGCGAAGGCGCGATGGATGGGCTCGATCTGTCTCGGGTGGATGCACCCCATTCCCTCGAAGCCGAGGGCGCGGGAGCGGGCCGCCCACGCGGCGAGGCCCTCCATGTCTCCCACGTCGCCGAACACGGAGTCGATCGGTTGGACACCCGCGGCGCGCGCGGCGTTCAGGAGCCGGGTGCGCGCGTAAAGCGATTCGGTCCCCTCGATGGTCTTGGCAACGCCGAGGTCGGCGGTGTAGTCCTCCAGGCCGATCGTGAGTGCCACCACCGATTCCGCGGCGCTCGCGATGTCGAACGCGCGCTCCACTCCGAGAGCGGACTCCAGAATCGGCATGATCCATATGGGATGTTCGTCCCCCGCCTCGCGCTGTATCTGCCGGATGCGCTCGTCCACCTCGCGTACCTGATCGGCGCGCTCCGTCTTGGGAATCAATATGAGGTCGGGTCCCTCCGGCACGACCGCCGCAAGATCGTGGAGACCCAAGGGCAGCTGGTTGATACGCACCATGCGTTCGGCGCCCATGAAGTCAACGCACCTGAGGGCATTTCGGACCAGTATCCGCGCCGTGTCCTTTTCGTCGGGGTGCACCGAGTCCTCGAGGTCTAGGATGACCGCGTCGGGTCGGTGGATTCCTGCGTTGATCATGAACTTGGGCTCGTTCCCCGGGAGATAGAGCCGCGAGCGCCGCAAGCGGTCGCGTTCGGTTGGGCTCTTGCGCCTGACGGTCACCTCCGGGCGCGCATTGCGGCCCTTCCCGGCTCCCGCGCGCCTCAGTGCCGCCTCCACCCGTGCCGCGATCACCCAGGGCAGCGCTCCCTTGTCGTCGATCACGAGACCGGCGTTTCTCACGCCCAGCGCCGACAAGACCTCGAGCGCGGTCTCGCGAATGGAGTCGCCGTAGAACGCCTCGACCTTGGACGTGAGTCGGATCTTCCGGCCGCCGGAGCGCTGCACCGTGGCCGCGACGTACAGATCGGACCGTACGTCGTCCCCCTTGCGGCCGGCCTGACCGCGGCGGGTTACCTTGCGGGGTGGCACTGGACCTTCTTTGGGCGGCGACTATCCTGGCGGCGACCGGCGCACGGGTGCGTCCCGAAGCGCGCCTCGGGTCGCGG
>JBHIEQ010000360.1:0-3004 GCA_046760725.1 Gemmatimonadales bacterium | reverse complement strand
GTTGCTGTGAACACCGTGCTTCTCTGGCCACACACCGGTCAGCATGCTGGACCAGCCGGGTCCGCTCACAGTGGGCGTCCCTGTCCTCGCCCACTCACTGAATGTTCCGTTCGCGATCAGGGCGTCGATGTTGGGGGTCGCGGCCTGGGCCAGAATGTCAACGCGCACTCCGTCGAGGCCGATGAGCAAGACCTTCTTGGTGTCGGGAGAGCCGCACGCAGCGACGAGACCGCTGACAACAACCGCTATCGCTGTGCGCTGTGCGCAGTACGCGGCGCGCGTTCTCATTCAGAATTCCCGGCTCAAGCCGAACGACGGCTTGCTCGTTACCCAACGCCCGCGCGTGAAGTCGGGAAACTCCACGGGACGGCTGCCCGTCGCGATCGACCGCTCCGACAGGGGACTTATGACGCTCCACGTCGCCGCCTGATAGACGTCGATCGGCGGCGGCAGCTTGCGCTTCACCGACTCCACGAACGCGTGCAGCACGAAGAAGTCCATGCCGCCGTGCCCCGCCCCCTCAGACTCCCTGGCGTAGCGCCGCCACAGGGCGTGATCGAATTCCTCCTGGTACCGGCCGAATGGCTGCCATCGGTGGGGCTCTGGGCTCACTCCCTCGAAGTAAACCGAGTCCAAGTCGCTCATCCAGATCCCCCTGGTCCCCTGCACCCGGAAGTTGAGCGAGTAGGGGCGGGGCAAGTTGGTGTCGTGGCTCACGACCACCGTCTCGCCGTTGGCGCACTTGATAACCGTGGTAACGATGTCGCCCAACGCGAACTCGATGTCGGCGTAGGGGTGATCCTCTCCACCCTGCTCCACTATGTACTCGTGGAGACCGCGCGACTTGGTGGCGGTCGAGGTGAGCGAGACGAATCGGTTCCCGTGGTTGATGTCCAGATGATTGGCCGTGGGCCCCACGCCGTGCGTTGGGTACACGTCGCCGTTCCGTTTGATCGAGTGCTGCGTGCGCCACACGGCCTCGCCCCTCGCACCGGGCCCAAACTGCAATCCGGGCTGGAACTTGATGTCGCGCAAGTCGTGCTGGTATCCGCACTGCAGGTGCACCAGCTCCCCGAACATTCCGTGGCGCACCATGTTGAGCACCGCCATCACGTCGCGCCGGTAGCAGACGTTCTCGAGCAGCATGCACGGGACACCGGTCTCCTCCGAGGTATCGACGAGGTCCCAGCACTCCTGGACGGTGACCGCGGCCGGCACCTCGAGGCCGGCGGCTTTCCCCGCTTTCATGGCCGCCACCGCCATCGGTGTGTGCCACAGCCACGGAGTCGCGATGATCACGGCATCCAGATCGTCGCGCACCACGAGGTTCCGGAAATCCTCCTCGCCGTTGCCGTAACCCTCCGGTCGCTTGCCGCGCGTCTCTTCCCCGATTCCTTTTGCGCGCTCCAGCGCCTCCGGGTTGATGTCGCACACGGCGCTCACCTGCGTGTCGCCGCGCTGCAACGCCAACCGCAGAAGGCTCGTCCCGCGACCGCCTACACCGATGAACCCGAGTCGCACGACACGGTCGTCCGCTCCTCTCAGAATGGAAGGCGGCACCGCCGCGAGACCCATCACGACGCCGGTTCCCGTCTTGATGAACTCACGCCTGTTGACACCGCTCATGTGTTACCTCCACGCATGATCCTGCCCGACTCTCTGAGCGATCCGCTCGGCTCACACAGCGTCAGAAGCGCAGCTTGCTCAGCGTGAGGGGCGACGGGTCGTCCGCCGAGAACGGGCGCAGTCGGAAACTGTAGAAATACTCTCGCGGCGGAAGCGTGTATTCCGGATGCGGCCTGGCACCCCAGCTGTTGTCACCACCCACTCCCATCTGTCTGTAATCCAGATTGAGCATCACGAGATCGCGCGGGGTGAGGTGATAGGTATGTCGCTGGCGCTTCGCTGGCCCCCCGTCGAAGTCCTCGTTCAGGAAGTGCTGCGCGCTCACGTTCAGATGAGGCATCCCGACCGCGAGGAGCCCCGTGCCGCGATCGTCTGACAACGCCACCCACCGCACGTCGCTCTTGTTGCCGTTTTCCTGCGGGCGGATGTAGGGGTGGTACTGCTCCATTACTGTACCTTGGTAGAGCCCCACGGTCGCGCCCGTATTTCGGTCCCAGTAGTTCTCGTGGGGCCCGCGACCGAACCACACGATGCGGTCGAACGCCCTGGGCAGCGTCATCGTCATCCCGAACCTGGGGAGGTTGGGCAGCGTCGTGTCTCCCGGAACGAAGCGATTCTCGGCCACGATGTCCCCGCTGCCGTAAACCGTATAGCTCGTGTAGTACCGGGAGCCTCCGGCCGGTATCGCCGCCTCGACATTGATCCGCACGACCGCCGGGGCCACTCGATTCGTCGTTACCCGCTCCACGACCCTGCGAGACCCCGCATCGCGCCAAATCCCCTGCCTCTGCGGCATCCCGTTACCGTAGTCGTTGTCCGTCGGCGGGCGCCAGAAGTTGGGCACGGGACCGCTCAGGACGAGTTCCGTCCCGCCATACACCAGGGAGCCGAGCGTTGCCGTCGCCTTGTCGAAAACGATACTGAAGCGCTCCCCCTCTATCACGATCTCGGACACGCCATCCCGAATACTCAGCGGCGCCAGCGTATCGATCGCGATACGGGGGACCTCTCTCAGCAGAGGCAACCGGAACTGATCCCACGCAACGACGAAACCCTGGGGCCGGAACGGCCGCGCTTGCTTCAGGCGATACTGGATCGTCAGGAAGTACTCCACACCCGGCGCTGGATGAATGACCGGAATGTGCAGCCGCACCACGGACGAATCGTGCGGAGCCAGTTGCAGCGTTGTGATGCGCCCGCCCGCCACCGTATCTGCGTCACCGACCACGGTCCATTCCAGGTAGAACTCGCTCAGGTCGAGGAAGTCGTATCGGTTGATCACTTGGACCATTCCGCTGTCGAGATCGACCGGTCTCGTCTTGATGTACTGATACACCTTGCGAACCTCCCACAGGCTCGGATGCGGCTGCCGATCGGG
>JBHIEQ010000359.1:0-3013 GCA_046760725.1 Gemmatimonadales bacterium | reverse complement strand
AACGCCGTCGTCGTAACTGGTATGCCAAGGGCGGGGATCCATGGATGCTCCTCGCCTGCCGGTCGAACAAAATGTGCCGCCGTGCGGGCCGAGCGCAATCGGACTGCCCGTGGTCCCGCTATGCCGTCATGCCGTTATGCCGTCGTCCCGTTATCCCGCGCCGCCTTATATTCTCCCATCAACTCGCCGCTCGCTCGGAGGAAAGATGCACGAGGTACCCCGCCCTGCTGCCATCGGGTCATGCCGTCGTCCCGTCGTCCCGTCATCTCGTCCTGCCGTCGCTTCAGTCCTGCTCCTCTTCCTCGCGGTGGCAACCGCGACTGCTCCGGCCGCCGCCCAAGATCTCTCCGCCGTGGAGCGGCGCATCGTCTCCTACGTCGATGCCCACAACGGGGAGGCGATGGCCTTCCTCGAGCGGATCGTGAACATCAACAGCGGGACCATGAACTTCGCCGGTGTCGAGGCCGTGGGGCGCGAGTTCCTGAGCGAGCTGGAGGCGCTGGGATTCGACGCGCGCTGGATTCCGATGGACCGGACCGGACGCGCCGGTCACGTGTTTGCCGAGCGCTCGGGAGGCACAGGAAACACGGTGCTCCTCATCGGGCACCTCGATACCGTATTCGAGAGCGACAGCCCGTTTCAGCAATGGGAGTGGATGGATTCGGTGACTGCTCGGGGCCCGGGTACCGAGGACATGAAGGGCGGAGACGTGGTGTTGCTCTACGCGCTCAAGGCGCTACAGGCGGCGGATGCCCTGGACGGCGCCAACATCATTGTCGCTCTTACCGGCGATGAGGAGGACACCGGCGACCCTCTGGAGCTCGCGCGTGCGGACCTCGTCGAGGCAGGGCGACGCGCCGATATCGCGCTGGGCTTCGAGGGTGGCGTGGGCGGCACGAACACGGCCACCGTGGCGCGGCGCGGATTCACCGGCTGGATACTACGGGTGCGGGGCACTCCCGCCCACTCCTCGCAAGTTTTCCGTGAGGACCTGGGAAGCGGAGCGATCTACGAGGCCGCACGCGTTCTGAATGCGTTTCGCGAGGAGCTCGCCGGCGAGCGGTACCTCACCTTCAACCCCGGCCTGATACTCGGGGGGACGAGCATCGACTTCGACCGATCGCAGAGCCGGGGCACGGCGTTCGGGAAAACCAACGTGATCGCCGAACATGCTCTTGCTGCGGGCGACCTCCGCACGATCACCACCAAGCAGCGCGAGCGGGCGAAGAGCCGCATGCGTGAGATCGTGGCGCGTAATCTCCCCCACACGTCGGCGGAGATAGAGTTCCGGGATTCCTACCCCCCGATGGCTCCCACCGACGCGAACTACGATCTGCTGAGAGAGCTGGATGCAGCGAGCCGCGACTTGGGATTGGGGGCGGTGGAGCCCGTCGATCCCGGGTTGCGCGGCGCCGCCGACGTCTCCTTCGTAGCGGACCTGGTCGATGCCGCGCTCGACGGTCTTGGCATTGCGGGCGAGGGCGGGCACACTGAGGACGAGAGGGTCGATCTCAGGAGCCTGCCGATTCAGACGAAAAAGGCGGCGGTGTTGATATACCGACTTACTAGAGGGGAGGGAACTTGAGGCAGGATCAGACGTCCAGGTTCCTCACGAACTTCGCGTTCGCCTCTATGAACTCCCGACGGGGCTCCACCTGATCTCCCATGAGCGTCTCGAACAACAGCGAGGCGCTCGCGGCATCCTCCAGCTCGACCCGTAGGATCGTGCGCGATGCGGGATTCATCGTGGTCTTCCACAGCTGGTCCGGGTTCATCTCGCCGAGACCCTTGTAGCGCTGCACGTTGAGCGTGCCCTTCCGGCCGTTCTCCAGTCGCTTGATATACTCGTCGCGCTCAGAGTCGTCGTAGGCGTAGTACTCCTCTTTTCCCCTGGCCACCCGATACAGCGGCGGCTGCGCGATATACACATATCCCGCTTCGATCAACGGCTTCATCTGGTTGTAGAAGAACGTGAGCAGCAGCGTGCGGATGTGCGCGCCGTCCACGTCCGCATCCGTCATGATGATGATCTTGTGGTAGCGCGCCTCGTCCAGCTTGAACTCGTCTTCCCCGACACCCGTGCCGATCGCCGTGATGATCGCGCGGATCTCCTCGTTGGAGAGGATCTTGTCCACGCGCGCCCGCTGCACGTTGAGGATCTTGCCGCGCAGCGGTAGGATCGCCTGGAACAAGCGGTCGCGCCCCTGTTTGGCCGACCCGCCCGCAGAGTCGCCCTCGACCAAGTAGATCTCGCACATCGAAGGGTCACTGAGCGAGCAGTCCGCGAGCTTCCCTGGCAGCACGCCGTTCTCCAGGGCGCTCTTCTTGCGGACCAGCTCGCGTGCCTTGCGGGCGGCCTCGCGCGCCCGCGCCGCCGAGAGAGCCTTCTCGATCACCGCCCGCGCAGCGCCGGGCGTTTCCATAAGGAAGTTCCCCAAGCGCTCGTAAACAACGGTGCGCACGACACTCTCAACCTCGGAGTTGCCCAACTTCGTCTTCGTTTGCCCCTCGAACTGCGGCTCCTTGACCTTCACATGCAGTACGGCGGTGAGACCCTCGCGCACATCGTCGCCCGACAGCGTGAAATCCACCTTCTTGAGAAGCCCCTTGTTCTTCGCGACCTCGTTCAACACCCGCGTGAGCGCAGCCTTGAATCCCGTGAGATGCGTGCCGCCCTCGTGTGTGTTGATGTTGTTGACGAAAGTGAAAACATTCTCCTGGTACCCCTCGTCGTACTGAGCGGCCAACTCGATCTCGACGTCGTCCTTCGTGGTCGAGAAATGGATCGGCTTCGCGTGCAACGGCTTCCGATTGCCCCGCAGATGCTGCACGAACTCCGACAAACCCTTCCTGTAATGAAAGGCCTCCGTCTTCCTCTTGTCGTTCCGCTCGTCCGTGAGAGTGAGCGTTACGCCGGAGTTCAAGAACGCCAGCTCTCGCAGGCGCCCCGCTATCGTCCCGTAGTCTAGGTCGCGCTGCTTGAAGATCTTCGAGTCGGGCAGAAAGGTGACCT
>JBHIEQ010000358.1:0-3033 GCA_046760725.1 Gemmatimonadales bacterium | reverse complement strand
TCGCTGCTCCGGAGACTCACCGGCCGGCAGCATTCCCATCTTCTGCTTTAGCTCGAGCAGCTGCTGGTCCGCGCTCCCCCGATACTCCAGCTGAGCGAACTGACGATCCAGAGTGTCCCCCTCCAGCTCGCCCGCCAGCTCCGCTGCCGCCAGGGCCTGCCGCTCCATGTCCTCGATCTTCTCCTCCATGCGTCGGAAGCTCTGGAACGCGCTCTTGTCGGACATCGACGAGATCGTTTCCTGGACGCGGCTCTGCGCCTCCGCGCGCCGCTGGCGCGCGACAAGCACGTTCTTCTTGCGCTTGGCCTCTTCGATCTTGTCGTTCAGGTCTCGCAACGACGTCTTGAGTGAATCCACATCGGCGCGGTGGCGACTCCACGCCTCGTGGAGCTGTTGCGCGTGCTGCAGGTGTTCGTTGTGCCGCATCAGTGCCTGCTTCGCCAGGTCGTCGCGACCCTCCTGGACGGCGAGCATGGCACGGTTCTCCCAGTCCTCCGCCGCCTTCTTCTCCTTCTCCACCTGGGCGGCGAGCTTCTTCTCGTCGGCGATGGCTCCGGCAACCTCCTGCTTGGTCCTGGCCAGCTGCCCGCGCATGTCGGACACTAGTTGGTCGAGCATCTTCTCGGGATTCTCCGCCTTCCCGATCAGCGCGTTCAGCTGAGACTTGATGGCAGTTGCGAGTCGCTGGAAAAAGCCCATCTCACGCCTCCCGATTGAGCGCGCTCACCTGGTCCGTGAGGCGCACCGGATTGACATTTTCGCAGGCGCTACGGGCCCGCCTGCCGTTGGGCAGGGAGCGCGTCACGCCGCTTGACCTGTGTCAAGGTCCGCTCCGCGAAGTCGAGCCGCTCCTCCAGTTCGACCAGTTCGCTCCGGATCCCGTTCAACTCGTCGGTCACATGTTCCGCGAAATCGCGCAACCGTTCCTCCAACTCGGAGCTGGTCCGGCCTTCGCCCCGAATGGACTCGGCCACCGCCCTGCTCAGCGGGGACCGGAAGAACCAGTAGCAGACAGCCATGATTGCGACGGCCATCCAGAACATGTCGGGTGGCCTCCTCGAAAACATCATTCAATCTAGCGCCCACGTCGAGCGGCGCCACGCCTTCGCCACTCCCGCGCCACCGATCACCCGCCCTACGGAGGGGGAGACCAGTTCGTTTCAGCTATGAACACCTAGACCTTGGGCCCCGCGCCGCCCGCGCCACCCCCACCACCCACGCCCCCCGACGGGAGGCGTTCCACGTCGCGCTGCCTTGCCAGCAACCGCTCCGCGAAATCGAGCCGCTCCTCGACCTCGGTCAACTCCCGCCGCATGGCCTCCAACTCCTCCAGGATCGCCGCTTGAGACTCCTCGATGCGATCGAGCGATCCCTCCGCTCGCCCGCCACGGCTGATGCGATCTGCGATCGCCTTGCCGATCGGCGAGATCGCGAGCAAGAACAGCGTGCCACCCCCGAACAGGAGAACGATGGCCAAAATGTCTTCCATGCCGCCCCTACTGCCCTTGTCCGAGCCGCTCCTGGCCGGTGTGCCTGGCCAGGATACGCTCGGTGAAGTCGAGCCGCTCCTCCAGCTCCTCGACCCGAAAAGCCACGTCGTCCAACGCGTCGAGCCGCCGCTTGATCTCATCGAGATCGTAGGGGAGTGCCCCCTTCTGGGCGGCGAGTTCCCGCTCGTGTCGGCGATCGAGCCACCGGTTCACGGTCTTGTAGATCCCGAAGAGAACGAACGCCCCCATGGCCATCCCCAGCACAGGGAACACAACCTGCTGCACCCAAAACCAGTCGGGCATATCAGTCGGCCGGCGGCAGCCGGCTGTGGCGCTCCTTGGTCAGCATGCGTTCGGTGAAGTCGATTCGCTCTTCCATGTCGCTGACGCGGTATCTCAAGTCATCGAGCTCCACGCGCATTGCTTCCGTCTCCTGCCCCTCGCCGCGGCCCAACGCGCCGCCGCCCGCGAGTGGGTCACCTAGAGCCTTCCCCGGTGGCCCAGGCAGAGTCGATACCGTGCCAATCGTGAAGAACAGAGCAATCGGCACGAGGAACGGAAAGATGCCCTCCACTCGGTGCCCCCAAGTCAACCGCCAAGGTCCTACGGATCAACGTTTGAAAAGGTGTCACTTGGACGTGGAAAGTAAAGCTCTGAGGTGGCGACCGGTGTGCGAGCTGGGGACTGCGGCCACGGTCTCGGGCGGCCCGTGTGCCACTACTCTGCCGCCGGCCGCACCTCCTTCCGGACCCAGATCGATCACCCAATCCGCGGTCTTTACCACCTCGAGGTTGTGCTCGATCACAATCACCGTGTTTCCCTTGTCAACGAGGCGGTGCAGCACGTTCAGCAGCAGCCGGACGTCCTCGAAGTGAAGCCCGGTCGTAGGTTCATCGAGCATGTACAGGGTGCGTCCGGTGTCGCGCTTGCTGAGCTCGGTCGCGAGCTTCACGCGCTGCGCTTCGCCGCCCGAGAGCGTGGTAGCGCTCTGTCCTAGGTGGATGTAGCCCAGACCGACATCGTTCAGGAGGTCGAGCCGCGAGCGAATGCGGGGCTGCGCCTCGAAGAACTCCAGCGCGTCTGCCACGGTCATTTCCAGCACGTCGGCGATCGATTTGCCCCGATAGCGGACCTCCAGAGTCTCGCGGTTGTATCGCCGGCCCTTGCACACGTCACATGGCACATAGACGTCCGGCAGGAAGTGCATCTCAATCTTGACCAGGCCGTCTCCCTGACACGACTCGCAGCGTCCCCCTTTGACATTGAACGAGAAGCGCCCCGGCCCGTAGCCCCGGATCTTAGACTCGGCGAGCTGGGCGTAGAGCTCGCGCATCGGCGTGAAGAGCCCGGTGTATGTCGCCGGATTGGAGCGCGGTGTCCTGCCGATGGGGCTCTGGTCAATGTCCAGCACCTTGTCGAGGTTCTCGGTGCCGTCGATACGCTCGTGCTCTCCGGGGGTGAGTTTCGCCCGGTAGAACTGGCGCGCCAAGCTGCGATACAGGATCTCGGTCACAAGGGTGGACTTGCCAGAGCCCGACACGCC
>JBHIEQ010000357.1:0-3037 GCA_046760725.1 Gemmatimonadales bacterium | reverse complement strand
TTCGGTGTGGGGGGGGGGGGGGGGGGGGCCGGGAATGACGGACAAGCGGACGCTGAAACGAACGCCGTTCTACGAGTTTCACCTCGCACGCAAGGCGAAGATGGTGGCGTTCGCGGGCTTTGAGATGCCCGTGCAGTACCCGACCGGGATAACCAGGGAGCATGAGATCGTGCGAACCTCGGTCGGCGTGTTCGACGTGTCGCACATGGGCGAGTTCGAGATCACGGGTCCGGATCGGAACGCCTTCGTGAACCGGCTCACGTGCAACGACTTCGGTTCCTTGTCGGAGGGGCAGGCGCAGTACACCGCACTTTTGACCGACAGGGGCACGTTCATCGACGACTGTCTCGTGTACCGCTTCGACGACAAGGTCATGATGGTCGTGAACGCGGCGAACGTTGGGAAGGACTGGCAGCACGTATTGAAGTACAAGGAAGGGATAAACGTGCGCGTCAAGAACATCTCCGATGAGGTGGCCCTGCTCGCACTGCAGGGACCCGACAGCGAGGCGTTGCTGCAATCGCTCACGAAGATCAACCTCTCGGGTATCGGCTACTACAGGTTCGACGCCGGGTCCGTCGCTGGGATACAGTGCTTCGTCTCCCGCACCGGCTACACCGGCGAGGACGGGTTCGAGCTGTACTTCCGGCCGCGCGCGGCCGAGACCATGTGGCACGCGCTCGTCGGTTCTGGGCGGGCCGCGCCCGTGGGGCTTGGCGCGCGCGACTCGCTACGCCTCGAGATGGGGTACGCGCTCTACGGCAACGACATCGACGATACGGTGAATCCCTACGAGGCGGGGCTCGGCTGGATCGTCAAGCTGGGCAAGGGAGCGAGGTTCCTGGGGGAACGAGCGCTGCGAGAAGCGAAGGAGCGGGGTCCGGCGCGCAGGCTGGTGGGCTTCACGTGCAAGGAGAAGGGCGTGATCCCGCGGCCCGGCTACGCGGTCTATCTCGGCGAGCGCAAGGTGGATGTCGTGAGGAGCGGCGGGTTCAGCCCGTCGCTCAAGCACGCGATCGGCACGACCTATCTTCCCACGCATTCGGTGAACCCCGGCACCGCGATCGCGATCGACTGCCGGGGCAAGAGAGTCGCGGCCGAAGTCGTGAAGCTCCCGTTCTACAAGAGCGGGAGCGTGAAACGCGGGTGAAGTGGGACGCGCGACGGGAGAGGTTCGGGTGGAGCATACGGTTAGGGTAGCCGTGCTCACGGTTTCCAACGGGGCGGCGGCGGGCACGCGCGAGGATCGGTCGGGGGATGTGGTGGCGCGTTGGGTGGAGGAGCGTGGTTACCGTCTGGCGGCGCGTGAGACCGTGCCGGACGAGACCGATCGCATCGCGCGCGTTCTGGTGACGTGGGCTGACGAGGGTGCCGTCGATCTGATTCTGACGACGGGCGGCACGGGCCTGGGGCCCCGTGACGTCACCCCCGAGGCGACACGCGCCGTGCTGGAACGCGAGGCGCCGGGGATCGCCGAGGCTCTGCGGCAGGATGCACGCAGCCAGACGCCGCGCGCCGTCTTGTCGCGCGGTATCGCCGGCACGCGGGGGCGCGCGCTGATCGTGAATCTACCGGGGAGCACCGGCGGCGTGGCCGACGGATTGCGCGTGTTGGAGCTCGTGGTCGAGCATGCGGTCCAGCTGCTCAGAGAGGAGCCCACGGATCACTCATGAGTGACAGGGTCTTGATCACGATGGATGATCTCGAGGTCGCCGTCAGGGCGAACGCGGCATTCGAGGCGCAAGGGTTCGACACGGTGCTGGTGTCGTCGCAGGACGATGCCAGGTCGGTGGCGCGCGACAAGCGGCCCGACGTGATGGTCCTCACTGGGGCGCTCCACGAGCACCCGGCGGCGTCGCTCGTGCGCCTCGCCCGCCGCAGCGCCGTGCCCACGCTCGGCCTCGTGGAGGAAGCCGATCACGATGCGGGCGACTTCGTGCGCGAGCTGGGGCTCACGGCCTGGATGGCCAAGCCGGTCGATCCCAGGGACGTGGTGGCGGCGGCGAGCCGTCTCTTGGCGCGAGGCAAGTTGCAGGAGCGGACGGGCATCCTGGGCGAGAGCGCCGCGATTCAGGAAGTGCTGGTAAAGATTGAGCAGATGGCGCCGGTCTCGAGCACGGTACTGATCGAGGGCGAGTCGGGGACGGGCAAGGAGCTGGTCGCCCAGGCGATACACTCGCTCTCGCCCCGTCGGGGCCGGCCGTTCATCGCGGTCAACTGCGCGGCGCTGCCGGAGACGTTGCTCGAATCCGAGCTGTTCGGTCACGAGAAGGGAGCGTTCACGGGCGCCGCCGAACGCCGGCTTGGGAGGTTCGAGCTCGCAGACGGGGGTACGCTCTTTCTCGACGAGGTGGGCGAGATGCCCCCCTCGGTGCAGGTGAAGTTGCTGCGAGTGCTGGAGAACCAGGCTTTCTTTCGTGTGGGAGGCGCGGCGCCCATTCGCGTCGATGTGCGTGTGATCGCGGCCACGAACAAGAGCCTCAAAGAGACCGTCGCACTGGGCAACTTTAGGGACGACCTGTTCTATCGCCTGAACGTGCTTTCCATCTATCTGCCGCCCTTGCGCGAACGCAGGCAGGACATCCCGATCCTGGTGGATCGGTTCGTGGAAGAGCTGTCTCGGACCCACGGCCGGCGGTTCCGCGGCATTGGGTCCGAGGCGATGCAGGTGCTGGTGAATGCGCATTGGCCGGGGAACGTGCGCGAGTTGCGTAATCTCGTCGAGTCGATGGTCGTGCTGGCGCCCGACAGGGAGATCCGGCCGGCCGACCTGCCGCAGGAGATCAGGGAGGGAGGAACGAGGCTTCTGCCGGTGAGGGTGCCGGGGCAGGCGCGCGAGGTCAGGGGGCAGGAGCTGGAGTTCATCTTCCGTTCTCTGGTGGAGCTGAAGCTCCAGCTCGAGGAGCTAAGGCGGAGGATGGACGAGGTGCCGCACAGGGTGGAGGTGGTGGACGTGAGTCGCGGGCCCTCCCTGGAGCCGGTCGAGGTGGGAGAGGTTGAATGGAGGCAGTCGGGGCGCGATGCAGGGGGCCCGTCC
>JBHIEQ010000356.1:0-3044 GCA_046760725.1 Gemmatimonadales bacterium | reverse complement strand
AGACTGCGGTATCACCAGATGTTCATCCCGCGGATCATGGATCAGATCCGGAAGAACCACCCGCCGGGCGCGGACACCTTGAGCTGGAGGTACTGAGGGGACCGACCGAACGGGGACACCCAGGCCCGAGACCGCCGTGCGTATCACGCTCGTAACGATCGGATCGCGCGGCGACGTGTATCCCTACGTCGCGCTGGGCAAGGGGCTCAGAAAGAGCGGACACCAGGTGCGCGTCGCCACCCACGAGCGATTCGAACCGCTCATTCGACGGCACGATCTGGAATTTGGGCCCGTCGTGGGTGATCCGCGCGATGCCGTGGAGAGCGATGCCGGACAGGCGTGGCTCGGAACCGGGGGGAACCCGGCGGCTTTCGGCTGGCGGATGGCGCAGCTAATGCGACCCATGATGAAAGACGCCGTGCGCGACTGCTGGGCAGCCTGCCGCGATGCCGACCTGGTTCTGTGCTCCCTGGTCGGATGGCTGCCGGCCCAAAGCTCGGTGGACAACACCGGGACTCCCTGCATTCCGGCGTTCCTTCAACCGGTGACACCGACGCGGTCGTTCCCGGCGGCAGCGTGGCCAGCGCAGTCGAATCTCGGCGCATGGTACAACCTGCTCACCTACCGAGTCGGCGATCAGGCTCTCTGGCACCTGTTCAGGAGCGCGCTCAACGAAGCGCGCCGGGACGTGCTCGGCTTGGGACCCCTTCCACTGCGCACCCCAATGGCGCAAGCGCGCAGGCGCGGCGACCCCGTTCTCTACGGCTACAGTCCGACGGTGGTCCCCCCACCACCCGACTGGCCGCCCTCGGTGACCGTAACCGGCTACTGGGTGCTGGAAGACGACCGAGACTGGAGACCGCCGCCGGACCTCAGCGAGTTCCTCGGCTCGGAGCCCGCACCCGTCTACGTGGGCTTCGGCAGCATGCACCAACGCAGCGCCCCAGAGATCACCCAAACAGTCGTCGCCGCTCTCGAGAAGGCGGGACGCAAGGGCATTTTGCTCACCGGCTGGGGCGGTCTCTCGTCGGCAGACCTGCCCGAGCACGTGTACCCGGTAGAGTCAGTGCCGCACGAGTGGCTCTTCCCGCGCGTCGGAGCCGTGGTGCACCACTGCGGCGCCGGCACCACGGCGGCCGGTTTGCGCGCCGGCGTGCCAACGGTACCCCTGCCCTTCTTCGGCGACCAGCCGTTCTGGGCTCGGCGCCTCTACCAACTGGGTGTCGCAACCACGCCGATTCCCGTCAGACACCTGAGCGCCGATCGCCTCGCCGAGGCCATCGTACGCGCGACGACCAATCGCGAAATCCGGGATCGTGCGGCGCGAGTCGGCGAGAGGCTCCGCATGGAAAACGGTGTGGCGCGCGCGGTCGAAGCTGTGGATGCGCTTCAGCGTCGATAAACTACGCCGTCCTTCATTACGAAGACGACTCGCTGCAGCGCCGAGATATCCTCGAGCGGGTTGCCGTCCACTGCGATTATGTCGGCGAGGAGTCCGGGCTCCAGATTGCCTCTGTCTGTAATGAACAGAGCCTCGGCGGCCTCGGTCGTCGCGGAGATTATCGCGTCCTTCGGCGATTCGCCCGATGCGTTGCGCCGCAAGAACTCGATCGCCGTCGTGCCTTCGGCGAGCCATCCGCGGTTCGCGTCCGTGCAGAAGATGATCTTCACTCCCGCGCGCACGGCGTCCGCGAACGTGCCTCTTCTGATCGGCAGGAATTCCTTCGTGTAGCGCAGCGCCTCGCCCGAATAGCCCATCTCTTCGGCATGGGCCACGTAGTACTCTCCGAGATAGAGGTTGGGGCAGAGGTAAGTGCCGTGCTCCACCATGAGCTGAATGGCGGCGCTATCAATCAGCGCGCCATGCTCGATCGTGCGGGCTCCCGCCAACACGGAGCGCCGGATGCCCTCGGGGTGGTGCGCGTGAGCCGACACCGGCTTCCCGTACCGGTTCGCCTCGTCAACCAGCCAATTGAGCTGCTCTTGTGAGTACACCGGCGTGCCTCCCTGCCGGCTGCTTCTGGTCGCCAGGATCTTGATCCAGTCCACGCCCGCCTCCACCCTGCCCCGGACCCACGCTCTGATCTCCTCCTCGGTGGCAGGCTTGGCGCCTTGGGCAACCCTGTCGCCCTCGGCTCCCGCCAGTATCCCGTCATCCAGCCACTGAGACGACACCTGGAGCCGGGGCCCCGGCACCAGACCTTCCTCGATCGCATCCCGCAGATCCAGGTCGATGAAGTCGGGATCACCCAGGCTCCGGGCGGTGGTGAACCCGCTCATCAGGGTCATGCTGGCGTTGAGGGCGGCATGAAGCGCGAGCTTTGCCTCGCGAGCATCCTCTTCTGCATAGCTGGCCGCGATGTGCACGTGGCCGTCGATGAGACCGGGTAGGATCGTGTATCCCGTGAGATCGATCAGGCGAGCATCCTCCGGGCGCTCAGTCGAGGATCCGACCGATACGATCCTGTTGCCGCGCACAAGGATCACGGGATGTGCGATGGCGTTGCCGTAGCCGTCAATCGCGAGGTCGGAGACGAGTGCGATGTCGGACTCCTGGGCCTGGCCGGCGGCGGCGACAGCGACAGCCAGCGCCGCAAGAAGCTCTAGGGGCTTGAAAGGAACCATCTCTCCACCTCGGGCTTCGGGGATGAATGTGCACAGCGTACAGCGTACTGCGCACAGCGCTCAGCGCCCTGCGCATAACGCGCCTCTTTCCTAATGATCCGCCGTGGGAGCCCGGCGCGCCAGATTCGCCCCGCTCGCGCTCCCGCTGTATTTTCGCGGCATCTATCGCACGCAGCACTCGGTCAAGGAGCATCACATGCGGTTTTCTCCTCTCATCAGAACGCTGGGCGCAGTGTCCGCGCTCATTCTCGCCTTTTCATTCTCCGCGCGAGCCCAGAGCCCTTTCGGCGATCTCGCGGATGGGCCGTACGACCGCCTGGTAATTCGGAACGCCATGGTGATCCCCGGCCACGGCGGACCTCCAGTCGGACCATACGACATCGTCATCGAAGGCAACACGATCTCCAGGATGGTGCCTT
>JBHIEQ010000355.1:0-3066 GCA_046760725.1 Gemmatimonadales bacterium | reverse complement strand
GACCGCGAGTTGCTCCACGACGCCCGCCAGGTCGGGGACGGGTTGGGGGGTGAGGGATCCGCCGCGTCTCAGGTGACGCGCCAGCTCGTCCACCAGCTCCAGCTCCGCGCGGACCCACGCCGGGTCGTGCGACGGGCGGCGAGCCAGAACGTGGGCCGCGCCCGGCACCGAGACCGCGTGCCGTGCTACCTGCTCCAGGGCGCGGCCGAATTCCAGTTCTCGCAGAACTGCGTCTGTGATGCTCTCGGGCGATGGAGACGTGGGACGAGCGAGTGTGTCGGTTGATCGCTGGGGCTCTGGGGAGGCGGGGGCGGGGCTAGGGTTCACCGGCAGAACCGACCGGGGTGACAAACCGTCTGAGGAATCGCGATCATCTCCCCCGGTTACCGCGACGGTACTTGCGGCGCGCAGCGTTCATCTTGCGCTTGCGCCGCTCACTCGGCTTCTCGTAATGGCGGTGCTTCCTCAGGTCGGATAGTATGCCCGCCTTCTCACACTTCTTCTTGAAACGCTTGAGGGCGCGCTCGAAGGACTCTTCGCTGGAGATTACTACTTCGGTCAAGCCGTCACCCACCCCCTAATGGGCTCCGATGATGTGGTCGCATGGGGTCGAATCAGCCCGCAAAACATAGAGGGGCGCTGGCCGCCCCACAACCCCGCCCCACGACGCAGTGCGCTGTGTGCAGTGCGCTGTGCGCCACGGGCTCGCGTCCGGCTCCCCTGCGCCCTGCGCAAAGCTGCATTGCGTCACCCCGGCGGCCATCGCATCGCTCTCCCACCCAAGAGATGCGCGTGCACGTGAAACACGGTCTGTCCACCGTGGGCATTGGTGTTGATCACCACGCGGTAACCGTCGTCAGCCAGGCCTTCCTCTTGCGCGATGTCACGGGCGAACAGCACGAGACTCCCCAACATCTCGGCGTCTGAGGCCTCGTTCAGCGAGGGCACGTGCTCCTTCGGCACGGCCAGGATGTGAGTCGGGGCCTGGGGATCGATGTCGCGGAAGGCGTAGAACCGATCGGTCTCCTTCACGGCCTCCGAGGGGATCTCCTTACCGGCAATCTTGCAGAATAGACAGTCCGTCACGGTTTCAGGCCCCGAAGGCTTGTTTCATCTTGTTCCAGAAACGGCGGCCCGGCCCCTCGTCGTGCGGCGGCTCGCCCTCCAGCTTGGACATACGCTCCAGCAGATCCCGGAGCTCCGGGGTGAGCTTGGTCGGCGTCCACACGTGGACGCGCACGTGCAGCCCGCCTCGCCGCCCGCTGTTCAGGTTTGGAAGCCCCTTGCCCCGGAGGCTGACCACGGTACCCGACTGCGTGCCCGCGGGAAGCGTCAACGTCTCCTCACCGTACGGTGTCGGAACGGTGAAGTCGCCGCCCAGGGCAGCCTGGGAGAACGATAGTGGGAGATCGTAGACCAGATCGTCGCCGTGCCGCTCGAACCGCTCGTGGTCCAGCACGGCAAACTCCACGATCAGGTCGCCCGGCGGACCGTTGCGCGGACCCGCGGCGCCCTTGCCCCGCAGCGTGATGTAGTTGTTGTCCGACACGCCGGCGGGGATATCGACCTCCACCACCGACTCCTTGCGCACCCGGCCGTCGCCGCGGCACAGGGTGCAGGGCTCGGGAACGACGGTCCCCTCCCCGTCACAGGTCGAGCACGGCATCACCGAGACGAACTGCCCGAAGAAGGACTGCGACGCGCGGCGCACCTCCCCCTGACCGTTACACACGGGGCACGTTTGAGTGCTCGTCCCCGGCTCGGCCCCGCTTCCCTCACACCGATCGCAGCGGTGCAGCGTCTTGAGCTTGAGCTTGCGCGTGGCGCCGCGAGCGACGTCCTCCAGCGTGATTCTGAGTGTGACGCGCACATCCTGCCCGCGGCGACGCACCCGCTGCGCGCGGCGGCCTCCGCCGAATATCGAGTCGAAGCCGCCGAACGCACCGAAGTCGCGCATGAAGATGTTGAGGGCCTCGGAGAGATCCACATGGTGGAACCCGAAGCCCGTATCGGCACCACCCTTGACTCCCGCCATCCCGAACCGGTCGTAGCGTGACCGCTTGTCCGGGTCCCGCAACACCTCGTACGCCTCGGTGACCTCCTTGAACTTCTCCTCGGCGCGCGGGTCGCCGTTGTTGCGATCCGGATGGTACTCCATGGCGAGCCGCCGGTAGGCCTTCTTGATGTCGGCCTCCGACGCATTGCGCGATACTCCGAGAGTCTCGTACAGATCAGCCACGAGCGCCGAGCTTGCTCATCTCATGGTCACTCGAGAAGGTCACCGATCAGCCGGCTGGTGTGCTCCACGAGCGCCACCACCTTTTGGTAGGGCATCCTGGTAGGACCCATGACACCGATCACGCCGGAGAACGATCCGGACCTGTAGCTCGACGTCACCAGCGTGAATCGGGAGAGCTTGGGATCCAGGTTCTCACCTCCGATCGTCACCGTGAGGCCGGGTCCCCGCCGCTGCTTGAGCGCCGTACGCAAGAGGTCGCGATGCTCGGTGAGCTCGAGCAGCGTCCGCATCTGCTCCTTGGAAGAAAACTCGGGCTGACCCGTCAGCGGCCGAGTGCTTCCCAACAACAGCTCGTCCTCTGTGGAACTGTGCGCCTGGAACAGCTGATCCGCTTCCTCGACGAATATGTTCAATAGCTCGGTCTCGCCCGGCGTATGAGCGGCGTCGCGCAGCCTGTCGCGCAGCGTGCGTCTGATCTCTACGAGAGTGAGACCCGCCAGCCGTTCGTTGAGCACCTGAGAGACACTCGTCACGGCTCCGCCGGGTAGCCTGCTCGCGGCTTCGACGAAGATCGTGCGCGCGGCACCGCCTCTGAGGACGAGGACCATGAGGAGCCGGTCATGCGAGAGGTCCATCAACTCCAGCTTCTCCAACACCGCCTCGTCCAGCGACGGCGCCACTGCCATCCCGAGCTCCTGGGTCAAAACACCCAACACGTTGGCGGCCTGACTCAGGATCCGCTCGATGGCCGTGCGCTGTACCCCCAGCTCCCGCCTGATGCGATCCTGATCGCTCGGGCTCGGTCTGCCCGGTGCCATCAGCCGATC
>JBHIEQ010000354.1:0-3074 GCA_046760725.1 Gemmatimonadales bacterium | reverse complement strand
AACATCACGTCGTGCCGCACGCGATAAAATTCCCCAAGAATCACGATGTCGTGGTCCGCGAACTTGGACAAGACGTAATCCAGCGGCGGCTGTCCGTGCTCGTCAAGCCACCCCATAAGCTCGGTCTCGAGAGCGGAATCCAGAACCGGCAACGGAACCCGCTCTTCCGCACAGCCGGCAAGGACCACCGTCGCAACAGCAGTGGTCAATGCATGGAACGAATGCCTCATCAGTGCCCCCTGGAGCCGCAGCGCCGTCTCCTAACCTCAAATGCTACAAACAGCATAAAGCTCTCCTGTTGTCGGTGAAGAGGCAATGAAGCGAAGATTAGAGACTCTGGAGCGCGAGCCGCCTCCGCTCCGGCCCCCGCTCGAACAGGAGATACAGCGCCGGGCTGACTGTCAGCACAAAGATGGTGGAACTCGCGAGACCCCCGATCAGGGCGAAGCCGAGCGCGTTCCAGATGTTGGAGTCGGCATACTCGCTGAACATAACGAGCGGCAGGAGCCCGAAGATGGTGGTGGTACTCGTCATGAGAATAGGACGCACCCGCTCGAGAGTGCCCTGAACTATCGCCTCCCTGAAGGGAACCTCCTGAACCCGCCGCAGGCGATTGATGTGATCCACCAGGAGAATGGCGTTGTTGACCACGATCCCGCCCATCATGATGACCCCCACGTAGGCCTCGCGCGTGAAGCTGGCGCCGGTATAGAAGAAGATGAGGAAGACGCCGACCAGCGCCATGGGGACAGTGAGCAACACGCAAAGCGGCTGGCGCAGCGACTCGAACAGTGCCGCCGTCACCATGAACACGAGAACCAGCGCCACCGCCAAGACCGCCCAGATCTGCCGCTGCTCCTCCTGAGACCAGAAACGGCCTTCGTCGCGCTCGATCTCGTAGCCCTCGGGCAGCCGCGTCGCGGCTACGATCGCGTCGCGGTACCTGTCGCCTAGTTTGGTGGGTCCCCGGAACTCATAGCTCACATATCGCTGATAACGCTGTTCCTCGCGCACGATGCGGCTCAACACCTCGCGCTCACCGAGCGCCGCCACTTCCGCGAGCCGTACCCCCTCCCCACCCGGAGTCTGGAGCAGGAGATCCTGGAGTGCCAGGACATCCACGTCTTCCACGTCGGCGTACTTCACGTCGAACCGCACCTCGTCCCCCGCGATCCGGATCCTCCCCTGCCGGACCTGACCCCATACCGAGGCGGCGACCTGATACACCACGTCGCGAGCGGTCAGGTCGTGCTGCGCCAGCCGCGCGCGATCGAGCCGCAGCACGAACTCCGTCGCCTTGTCGCGGGTGAACCAGCCACCGGCGGAGTTCACATCCACGTCGCGCACGCGCGAGATCCGCCTCAAGCGGCTCCCCAGATCCTCGGCGATCCCCCGCACGGTCTCATAGTTGTACCCCAGGATCTTGATCGCGTATGTCGGCGCGCCACCTCCACCCCCGTAGAACGAGGGCCCGTAACCGTACACCCGCACGTCGGCGCCGCCGAACTGGTAGCTGAAAGCCACCATCTGCTCCTTGATCGCGGGCGGTATCCAGCTGTTCTCGAGCGAATCCGGGAAGGTGACCCGGATGAACGCGTACTGCGGCTGCACGCGCGTCACGAAGCGCTCGATCTCCGGCAGCTGACGGAGACGATTCTCGAAGTAGCGAGCCAGCTCGTCCGTGCGCTCCAGCTCCTCGCCTCGCGGGAGCCGGATGATGATCGAGATGTACGTCTGCTGACCCCACCAGGAACGCCACAGCACACCTCTCGTCACGTACTCGTCGAACAACCGGTAGGAGCCGAACAGGATCATCGCCGCCGCGATGACGGTGACCACGGGGTAGCGCAGGGTCACACCCAGCATCGCGGAGTAGATGCGGACGTAGAGGGGGGGGCGCGGGGCGGGGGGGGGGGGGTGGGGGGGGCGGGGACCCCGGGGGCGCCGGGGGCCCCGGGCTCGCGCCCGGGGTTGGCCCCACCCCGGCGGTTAATCCCCAGCACCTTGGCCGCGAGGGCCGGGATGAACGTGAACGCGACGAACAGGCTGGCGAGGAGGCTCATGCCGACCACGATCGCGAGCGGCACGTAGTAGATCTGCAGCTCGCCCTGGAGATAGACGAACGGGATGAAGACGATGACCGTGGTGAGGGTCGCGGCGAGAATCGGAAGGACCACTTCCCTGGCACCGGACTCCGCCGCCTCCGCCGCCGCGCCGTCCTGCCGTCTGACCTTTCTATAGATGTTCTCCAACACCACGATCGCGTTGTCCACGATCAACCCGAATCCCATGGCCAAACCCATCAGCGTCAGCACATTGAGGGTGAGCCCGCCGAAGTAGATCAGGTTCAATGCGATGAGGATCGAGAACGCGATCGTGGCGAACACGATCCCCGCCGACCGAAACGAACGCAGAAACAGGAGGAGCACGAGGAAGATCACACCCGCCGCGATGAGCGCGCGGTACCTGAGATCGGTGAGCTGCTTCCGGATCGCCTCGCTCTCGTCCTCGTCCAGGATCACACGCACACCCGTTGGATGGAGCGAAGCCAGCTCGGCGACGCGCGCCTTCACCCGATCAGCCGCCCGCACGGTGTTGACCCCAGCCTCCTTGAAGATCTCGAACGCCACCGCCGGCTGCCCGTCGATGCGATAGTGTGACGTGGGCTCCTCGTAGGTGTCGTGCACCGTCGCCACATCGCTCACGCGCACCACGCGCCCCCGATCCGTGAGAAGCGTAGCCCGGCGAATGTCGTCCGCCGAAGCTGTGCGGTGTCGTATGGCGAGGGTTCTGAGCAGTCCGGCATCCCGCACCACACCGGCTTCGCTTACGTACTCCAGCTCGTTGATCCGGAGCCAGACCTGCGCCGGATCTAACCCCAGGGCCTGCACCTTATGCTCGTCGAGCGAGATCTCGACCAGCCGGTCCCTGCCGCCGCTGGCCCGCACAGCGGCGACCCCGTCAACCTGAAGCAACTGAGGGACGATGTTGTCCTCCACGTGCGCCCGGAGCGCCTCCAGCGTGTAAGGCCCCGTGAGAGTGTACCGCAGGAACGACCGCCGCTGCTCGCGCAG
>JBHIEQ010000353.1:0-3082 GCA_046760725.1 Gemmatimonadales bacterium | reverse complement strand
CACAACCTGGCGCGGCTGCTCGATCTCGGGATCCGCGCTACGGTCAACTCCGATGACCCGGCATACTTCGGAGGCTACATCCCGGACAACTTCATCGCTGCACAGCGAGCCCTCCACCTGAGCCGCGACCAGCTGGTGCGGCTCGTCAAGAACTCGTTCGGCGCCTCGTTCTTGGGGGAGGAGCGCAAGACCTCACTGCTCGCCGAGGTGGATGAGTACGTAGCGGCTAACAGCTGACGATGTTGCCGCGGATGGCCAACTCTACACCGTCGTCCGCCGCCCCATTACCGCCATCCCCGGCACTACCTATCATCCGCTACCCTGTTTGTCATTTCGCCCGCAGCACCTTGGCGGCTCGATTGTAGTCCTTGGGCTTCACCCACAGCAACATGGCGTAACGACCCTTGCCCGCCGCGACAGCGTCCGCCGCCGTGATGTTTATCTTCGCATTGGCGAGTCGAGCGATGTGGCGGTGCGCAGCGCCAGTCTCGTCATTGCCGGTGATCAGAAACCCCTTCTTGGGTCTCGAGAGTCTCCAACCGTTCCTCTTCGCGACTCGGCGCAACGCCGCCATGCTCTCCGGCACGAAGTCGAGCTGCGCGCCTCCCTTAATGGGAAAGCCTGAGTACGCCAGCAGATTGACGTCTGCATCCTTGAGCTGTCCCAGCAGCTTGGCGCCCTGCCCCGCGCGATTGGGAACCCTGACGTAGCAGTAGTTGACCTTCCGCACGCGATCGGCCATCGCAACCTCCTGATGTCTGCAATGGAAAACATACGAGTCGGGACGCATCACGGGGAGAGCGAGAAGAAAACCGTACCGGGCTCGCGCGGGCCGCTTCGAGCCCGCGCTAGTCGGCGGTTCTTCTGCGAGGAATTTCTTCTACGGAGTGGGAGACGGGAAACCGATCGACAGACCCAGTTTGTGCGGCGGTCGTGGTCGCCGGTAGAGCAACAGCCAACTTCAACGACAATGCGCGTCGCATCTGAGGTCTCTTGGTCGTCATGTGCCGGGAGATCTAGCGACGGCGACGCGCCAGCGCTCGGTAGTACTCCTGCACCAATTCGCGGTACTCCGGCGGGACGGCTTCCGAGCCTGACAGGAAGAGCTGCTGCGCATCGGTGCCCTCGATCTCGCGGCGGAGCGAGTACTCGAATTCCTTGAGTCCCGCGATGATTTCCGACTGAAGCTGATCGAGTCCGCGGAGGTCGCCGATCAAGCTGCGGTTATCCAGCCGTCCAAGGCCGCGGATGATGCCGTCGAGCCTGGTGACGTCGATCCCCTCGCCCGCCAACTCCCGCCTGAGGTCGCGCAGCTCGTTGCGACGCTCGCCCAGCTCTCGCTGGAACTGACGCGCCCGATCGCGCGACAAACCACGCCCGCCCTGACCACGCTGCTCCTCTCGTCCCTCCCGGCCTTCTCGACCTCCCTTCGCCTCCGTCTCTCCCAACGCGCTCCGCCGCATGCGATCTTCCAGCGACTGCAGCGCATTCGCTAGATCGCGAGCCCGGTCCAGCGCGCGTCCCAATCGCTGGCCCCGCGACTCGCCGATCGCACCCACGGCTTCGCGTAGCTCACGCTCCAGCTCTCCGATGTCGGACCCTATCTGCTCCTCGAAATTGCGCGCGTACTCGGGGGACCGGTCCTGTATCACTCCTCGTGAGTAGAGGATCTTGTCGGCGAGCCGCGAATCCCTCATCGACTCGAACGCCTCCCGCAGCTCCCGCGCCGCTTCCGGTTGCTCCCTCCGAGCATCACGCGACAACCGATTGATCTCGCCCTCGAGGTCCCGTACCTCTCCCGCCATCGCGTTCTTGCGCTCGGTGAGCCGTTGCAGCCGTTCACCCCTCCTCGCGGTCCGGTCATCGCCCAATCCCGAAACGTCCTCCATCACCCGCCGCTGGTCCCGGCCGAGTCGTTCCGCTCTGCGAAGCGCATCCTCCACGTCACGCCTCAGACTCTGTGAGCGATCCTGTTCCAGCAGACGCCGCGCCTCTCTTAGGCGATCCAATGCGGATTGGCCTTGAGCCATGCCGTTCCGGCCCTGCGCCGCCGCACGTCGCATCGCGTTGACTGCGTCCCGCAACCGTCGCGCGGTTTCTCCCAGCTCCGGGCGCGACTGCTCTCTGGCGAGGCGCTGGAGCTGGCGCGCCAGTTGCTCCGCCTCCTGAGCAAGGGCGCGCTGCGAGCGGTTGCCGCCGGCCCCACCACCCAACGCCTGAGCCCTGGCTCGCATTCTCTCGTTCTCCTGCTGCTGCCTCCGCGCGAGCTGACGGAGCCGCTCCAGAGCTTCCTCCAACTCCTGATCGACTCGCTCCCGTTCACCGCGCTGGACCTGCTCGTACTGGTTGCGCAACTTGTCCATCTCGAGATCGAATAGATCGGCGAGCTCCTCCGAGGTCGCCTGTCCGCCCCCGCCAACACCACGGTTTCCGCCGAAGCTCACCTGTCGCTCGCGGTAAGAGGCCTCCGCGCGCTGCAAGTGCTGAAGGGCGCGCTGCTCGGGTGAAAGCGCTTCCGCCGGTCTGCGCTCTCCGAGTCGCTCTTCGGCGGCCTCCATCTCTTCCAGGGCTGACGAGAGGGAGCGCGCCACCGTCCGGAACGTCGAGTCGAGTCGCACAATGCCGCGCGAGTCGATGCGTCCTACGAGGGTCTCCACCTCCTCCCGCAGCCGCCCCTGCGCGAGCGCCAAAGTTGCCAGATTTTTCCGCAGCTCGTCCCCCTCGTAGTCGATCGAGTCCCGCACGATCTTGAACGTCGCCGCCACTATCTCCCGCTGCCGCCTGGACAGGTCACCGACGTCGGTGCCGCCTCCCGCGGCACCACCGCCTTGGGCCGTCGCCTGGCGGTACCGCATGTCGAACGGCCGGATGTCGAGAAAGTCGATGTCGCTAGCAGACGTTTGCGGCCCGGAGACTCGATTGCCGTCCGTGGCCTCCGCGAAGTGCGAACCGAGATCGCCCGGCGCGAGGAGGCTGGTTTCAATCCCTGTTAGGGTTTGAGCATGTTTTCAACTCTTGCCCTTGGCTCCGTTAGGGAGTGGACGGCAGAGTTTCAATCCCTGTTAGGGTTTGAGCATGTTTT
>JBHIEQ010000352.1:0-3082 GCA_046760725.1 Gemmatimonadales bacterium | reverse complement strand
AGAGGATGGCCGCAATCGCGTTCGCATTCGAGATCAATCGGTCCACGGTAGCGAAGTTACTCACGTACATCCCGAACAGAACCTTAGCGATCTCGAACCCGAGGGCCGCCACGGTCGCCGCCACCAGTGCCGTGTCCCACTTGACACGGCGACTGGGCGCGACCGTGTACACGATGAAGAACAGCAGTACGCCCGCCGCAAACGCGGAGAGGCTCGCCGCAAAGCGCCCCAGGAACGGTAGCCCTGACACCAAGACTGTGGCCAGCGTGTTGGCGAGCACCAGGGCAAGCGTAACCAGTACGAGACCGAGGTCGGTCAGCTTGCCCAAGAAGTACGACCGCGACTCCTCGGTGTCGAACACCTCGTTCAGTGCGGCCCGTGCGCCACTGTAGAAACGGGTCGCGAACCAGAGGAAGAGCGGCAGGCCGTAAATGGACAGCTGTGTTCTGCTCTCCAGAACTCCGGTGAACAAACGTTCGGCGCGCTGCAGCGGGGCCGCCGGGGCGTTTCCGGCGCTCGGCAATAGGAGGGTGAGGAGACGGCGCACTTCGTCGGGCGAGCCGTCGCCAGCATGAACCACGTACCCCAGTGCCGCGAGCGCTAGTAGCGCGAAGGGTATGGAAGCGAGCAGCAGGTCGAACGTCAGGGCGCTCGCCAAGAAGAAGATGTTGTCCTCGTACGCGCCCGTTGCGGTGCGGCGCACAAACCCGATGGGCGAGTATGCCCAACCCCGACGCCACTCAGCTGGCACGCAGGCGCCGGCGCTCGGAGTTAGGGAGTGGTCTCTTCCTCGGCCTCGACGCCCGCCGGGGCCTCCTCGCGGTCCTTGCGAGACTCCGACAACCTCCGGTCGAGCTCGTCGCGCGCAGAGTGTACCGCCGCGCGGCCGGCGTCGAGAGCCTCCTTGGCTCCGCGGCGCGTGTCACTCACTGCACGCTTCGCCGACTCGAGGCCTTCCTCCACCCGGGTCCGGGCCTCCCCGTACCCCGACTCCAAGCGCTCCTGCCACTCCTCGACCTTCCCCTCGGCGACCTCCTTCAGCTCCTTCCCGCGTTGTCGGAGCTTTCGTCGTGTCTCTTCCCCGCTCTGCGGGGCCAACAGCAGCGCCAGACCGGCTCCCGCGAGTAGACCGAACAGAAAAGCCCCCACACCACCGCTCGAACGTTCCACAACCACTACCGGCGCATCGTCCCGAACGTTTCGCATAATCACTCCCTGGGTCGCGCAATGCTCGTCAACGTCAATCTAGTAGAGCACGGATGCACCGTCAAAACGATATGACGAGGCCGTCGTACGCGGGCTCAACACCCTCGGGCAGCCGGTTCCTAAGGGCCTCGTGCGAGTACCTGTGCGTGAGATGCGTGAGGTAGGCGGCCTCGACCTCGAGTCGCCGGGCGATTTCGACCGCCTCGCCGATGGAGAGGTGCGTTGGATGCGGCTTCTCGAACAGCGCGTTGATCACCAGGAATCTCACGCCCTTGAGGCTGTCCATCGCATGCTGCGGGACGGACTTGACGTCGGTGAGATACGCAACGGCTCCCGCCCTATAGCCATAGACCGGCGTTCCACCATGGTCCAGCTCCAGAGGAAGAATAGGAACGCCCGCAATCTCGACCTCGGCACCGGGCGGGAGCGGCGCTGCACAGAGCTCAGGCTTGGACGTTCCGGGCGGCGGTGCGACGCGCTCATCGAAGATATAGGGAAAACGCGCTGCTATCCGTTCGATGGCGTCGGGAGGTCCGTATACGTCGACGCGGCCCCGTCTCACCGACAGCGCGCGCAAGTCATCGATACCGTGGACGTGATCAGCGTGATCGTGAGTGTAGAGAACTGCATCCACACCGTCGATCCCCTCTCGCACCAGCTGGAGCCTCAGCTCGGGTGGAGTGTCTATGAGCACCCGACGACCGTCATTCCCTTCGATCACGGCCGCCACCCTCGTACGATGGTCGCGAGGATCTTCCGACCGGCACACGCGGCAGTCGCAGCCGATGACGGGCACGCCGAATGAGGTACCCGAGCCGAGTACCACGAGGCGCATCACAACCTCTCGATCTTGAGAAGGTTCGTCGTCCCCGTCACGTCGAACGGCACACCGGCGGTGACAGCTACCTGATCGCCCGGCCTAACGTATCCCTTCGCCACCAGACTCTCGCGCACATGTCCCAGCATCGCCTCGTACGTCGGCGCATCACGCGCGAGCTCCGGTATCACACCCCACACCAGAGCGAGCTGACGCCACGTCGCAGGCTCGGTCGTGAGACCGACGATAGGCGTACGCGGACGGTACGCCGCGATCTTGCGGGCGGTGAATCCGCTCTTCGTAAAACACACGATCAGCGGTAGATCCAACACCTCGGCGGCGATACCGGTCGCCACCGCTATCGCGTCCTCGGTGCGGGCCGAAGCCGCCTCGACCGGCGCGTCGGAGCCGCGAGAGGGGCGCTCGCCCAGCGTCACCCGCTCGACCTCCCGCACTATCCGGGCCATTGCGCGGACCGCGTGCACGGGGTACTCCCCGGCCGCAGTCTCCGCCGACAGCATGACGGCATCCGTGCCGTCCAGGATCGCGTTCGCCACGTCCGACGCTTCAGCGCGTGTGGGTTGTGGGCTACGCACCATCGATTCGAGCATTTGCGTCGCCGTGATGACCGCTCGGGCACCCCGATTTGCCTCCGTGATGATCCGCTTCTGCGTCAGCGGAACCTCTTCGAACGGCAGCTCCACACCCAGATCGCCGCGCGCCACCATGATCGCGTCGGCAGCCTCCAAGATCCGCGGAAGGTCTCCTAGTGCCGCCGCCTTCTCGATCTTCGCCACGAGCTGAACCGGCTGAGGCACGAGCTCCCGAACCGCCGCACGAAAGACACCCCGATGAAGTCCGCCCCGTGCTCCAGCGCCAGCGCGATATCCAACCGGTCCTTTTCGGTCACCGAGGGTGCGCTGACCTGCACGTCCGGCAAGTTCATTCCCTTGTGACTCGTGAGCGTCCCACCGTAGCGAACGCGCCCGTGAACGCGCGGCGGCTCCACGCGCGTCACCTCCACGTGCAGCAACCCGTCATCCAGGAGAATGCGAGTGC
>JBHIEQ010000351.1:0-3086 GCA_046760725.1 Gemmatimonadales bacterium | reverse complement strand
CGTTATCGTGGTAGCTCACAGCGTCGCGCTCGATGCTCGTCGCCCAGAGGTCGGGTTCCTGTAGTTCGGCTGCCACATAGAAGTAAGCATCATCCCACAGCATCTTCGCGCGGGTCCGGAACCGCGGGGGGGTTGCCGCGGCGCCTCGTATGTCAACGAAATCGGCGGTCCAGGCGGCGGCTTGCCACGCCCGGTCCGTCAGTAGCCCGTCGATCGTCGGTGGGGAATGCGCGCGGTGGACGACGTAGCTCCTGGGATTCCAGGAGATCGCAGGTTCGGGCACGGCGGGGACATCGAAGTTGCCGCGCTCGCCGCGCGAGCACGCAATGCAAACGATCAAGAGAAGCACTACCGAAGTCTGTTTCATCAGGAGACACCGCTGGTGCGGGACCGGTTCAAGAGGTCGAGATAGCGGAATCGCAAGTCAGTGAGCCCGGTCTGAAGGAGCTGCCGCTCTTCGCTGGTGACGTTGCCCTTCGTCTTATCCTCCAGCATCGCAAGCGTATCGATCAGCTGCGCTGCAGTAGCCAGCCCCGCCTCGACGCGTGTCTTCCGTTCCTTTGCCGGCTTCGCCCGCTCTTCTTCGGTGCCGCCGCCGTTCGTCGGCGGGTTGGTCCCTTGGGAGCCAAGCAGCTTCTCGACCTCCTGAAGGGCCACGGCGGCTGTAGCAATCAAACTAGAGACGAACGTCGTGAATTCGATTTTCCCCATGGAACTCAGAGCTGCGGTGTACGAACGAACTGTGTGATCTCCCTCCCCAGCATGGCGATCGTTCCAGCACCGAGCATGCCAAGAACGATCAGCGTACTATCGATAGGCCACACGATGATCGTGCCGACCACACATGCAACGAGGGCGAGCGCGAACACGGTCCGGAAGCTGCTCGCCCCGAAACCTGTCAAGCGGTCGAACACGACGATGCCGATCGCGAAACCGAGAGCCGCGGCCACAGGTGCCGTCACCCACCCTACGGTCGTCAAGATCCCCACCTCGGCTAACATCACGGGCAGGAAGATGGCGAGCCACACCGCATACAGCACGCTGGCACATAACAATGAGAGCATCACACGCATGAGCCGAACCGAAGGCCGCTCAGTCTCCATCGCATCCCGTGTGGTGGCCGGAGCGTGAAAAGCTGCAGTATTCTGGAGTCGCCCGCTAGTCGCCTGCGGCGGATCCGGGCGACCGCGTGGCCCGGTGAACGCCAGTCGGCCGGAATTCAATCCACGACGTGCCGCGGATGCCCCGCCACGTGTTCACCGATCAGGATTCTGCCGATTTCGTCACGCTGAATCTGATTGGTTCCCTCGTAGATCTGAGTGATCTTGGCGTCACGCATGTACTTCTCGATCGGATAATCACGCATGTAGCCCGAACCGCCAAAGACCTGTATGGCGTCTACCGTCACTTCCATGGCGATGTCGGATGCGAAGCACTTGGACATCGCCGAATAGATCGTGGGTCGTTGCCTGGGGTTGGAGTCGATGTAGCGTGCAGTGGCATAAATGAGTGCCCGGGCGGCTTCCACCTTAGTGGCCATGTCCGCCAAAAGGAATCGGAGACCCTGGAAGGACGCGACCGGATGGCCGAACTGTTTCCTCGAGCAGGCCCAATCCACGGCCAGGTCCAGAGCGCCCTGCGCAATGCCCAGTGCCTGCGCGCCGACACCCGGCCTCGTGAGGTCGAAGGTTCGCATCGCAGTGATGAACCCCGTGCCTTCCCGTCCGAGCAGGTTCTCTGCAGGTACCTTGCAGTCCTCGAAGACGAGCTCCCGCGTTGCCGAGGCCCGGATTCCCATCTTGTCCTCCTTCTTTCCGAAGGAGAATCCCGGCGTGTCTTTCTCCACTATCAGAGCGCTCGCCCCCCGGGCTCCCTTGGCGGGATTCGTGAGTGCTATCACGACGTAGATCTCGGCCTCCCCTCCGTTGGTGATCCACTGCTTCAGGCCGTTTAGCACATAGTGATCGCCGTCGCGAATGGCGCTCGCTCGGATGCCCGCGGCGTCGGAGCCTGCCTGGGGTTCGGTGAGCGCGAAAGCCGCCAGCCGTTCGCCCGACGCGATCTGGGGCAGCAACCGGCGTTTCTGCTCCTCGTTCCCGGCCAGAATGATCGGCATGGCTCCGAGAGCGCTTCCCGCAAAGCTCAATGCGATGCCGCCACAGGCCTTCGACAACTCTTCCGTGGCGAGTACCATGTTCATCGTACGATTGCCGGTCGCAATGCCCTCGTACTCCTCGTCGATGAACACTCTGAACAGATCCGCCTGTGCCATCTTCTGCACGACCGGCCACGGAAATTCACCAGTTCGGTCATATTCGGCGGCGACGGGCCGGATCTCGTTCTCCGCTATCGTACGGGCGAGATTACGGATTACCTGCTCCTCCTCTGTGAGTCGGTAGTCGAGCATGAGCTATGCTCCCTGCATGGTTTCGGACCAGAGGAGGGGACGCTGTACCCATATCTCGCCGTTCTCGAACAGCAGGCGAAGCAGGTGCTCCGGAACCGATTCGCCGAATGAGCTCACGGCTATGCGGCCGGTGAGGGTGCGAGGCGTCGCGAGCCGCTGCATTGCGTTCAGGAGCTGGAGCACGTCGAGGTTCACGTCCTGCATCTTGACACGCACGATGCCCCCGGTGGCGTCCGCCGCCGCAAGAAAATCTCCCTCCGGATAGAGTCCCTCGAAGGTGTCCGCCAGCTCCTGCAGTTCGGACGTCGCGGCCACGGGATCGAGCGCAGAGAAGGTGACCGCGCCGTTCAGCTTCTGTTCGTAGGGCTCGATCGCCACCTCATGACCGTCGAAGGGGCGCTTGAGGGCTCCGGCGTAGTTGGGATGGGCCCAGCGGATGCTGACGGCGCCGCCCGGCTCCACCGTGATGCGAACCAGCCTGCCGCCTTCCTCGGTGTGCACGAAGAGGTCTCCCCCTCCGATCTCCGTCTGCAGCTCGTAAGGGATCGAATCAAGTAGCTGAACCAGTTCAGCGGTGACGGTCGGGAGAACCGGCGTCGAGGACGGCTGGATGTGGCGCACTACGATTGCACCTTGTGAGGAGTCGTACTCGAGCCATTCTCCCGGCAGGCGCTCGAGC
>JBHIEQ010000350.1:0-3091 GCA_046760725.1 Gemmatimonadales bacterium | reverse complement strand
CCCACCATCAATCGAGTCAGAGCTTTAGCTCTGCCGCCGAGAAGCGGGAAACGGGACTCGAACCCGCGACCCCAACCTTGGCAAGGTTGTGCTCTACCAGCTGAGCTATTCCCGCAAAACAAAAGGCAGCGAGAGGCCAGCCCCGATCCCGGAAAACCTCGCCCGCACTGTGCGCTCCCGTCCCCCTCGCCCCCCTCCGCAGCGCCACCCGCCGCCCCTGACCACCCTCTGAGTGGAGGCGAGGGGAATCGAACCCCTGACCTCGTGAATGCCATTCACGCGCTCTCCCAACTGAGCTACGCCCCCGTTATATTAGGCGCGCCAGGAGCCGCGCACCGGAAGCATGGCAAGCTAGCGGACCCTCGTGCGGGGTGTCAAGCACGCCCCGCTGCGGTGTGAACCTCGGCGCCCCTCCTGGGTATTAGGAGCACGGAGTTTGGGATTACCGGACCCTCCGCCGGCCGGCTACTTGCGGCCGGGCGTACAAACGATACATCAGGTAGCAATGGCTCAGCGTACACGTAAACCACGGCGCCGCCGGCAGCCTCAGGTCATCGCCGTCAATGAGGATGACCGCGACCTCCTCGACCAGTACCTCTACGAGGTGAGCAAGACCCCCTTGCTGACCCCGCAGGAGGAGATTGACCTGGCCAAGAAGGTCCGCAAGGGCGATACCGAAGCCATGCAAGAGCTCGCCAAGCGGAACCTCCGCTTCGTGATCTCCGTGGCCAAGAAATACCAGAACCGAGGCCTGCCGCTCACCGATTTGATCGGCGAGGGCAACGTGGGACTCCTCACGGCAGCCCGGAAGTTCGATCCCGACCAGGGCGTCAAGTTCATCTCGTACGCGGTCTGGTGGATCCGGCAGGCCATACTGGCGTCGCTGGCGCGGCAGGGCCGTACTGTACGGGTGCCCCTCAACCGCACGGCCGATCTGTCCAAGATCGTGAAGACGGCCGAGGCACTCAGGCAGGAGTTCCGCCGTGAGCCGACTCCGGAAGAGATCTCCAAGGCCACGGGGCTCTCGCTCGAGGTCGTGCAATCTCTGGCCGCCCTCAACACGGGCGAGGTACGCCTCGATGCGCCACTGGATCCCGACGGAGACAGGGCTCTCATCGAGCGGTTCATAGCCGAGGATTTGCCCGACACCGAAGAGCAGACCATGGAGCGGTTCCTTTCGGACGAGGTTGAGGAGGCTCTGAAGACCCTCCCGCCGCGCGACGCCAAGGTGCTGCGCCTCTACTTCGGCCTGGACGGAGGGCGCGAGCATACGCTCGAGGAAATCGGCGGCATGCTCGGCGTCACGAGAGAGCGGGTGCGGCAGCTCAGAGACCGCGCCCTCAAGAGGCTCCGCGAGGGGAACGTCGGCAAGGCGCTCGCGAGCTTCGCGGCATAGCACGGCTCGAGCCGCCAAGCTACCGGAGGACGCCCGGGCGAGAACGCCCGGGCGGTCTTGCGTCCACCCAGGCAGGTACCCACCGCCACAGATAATTTCGCCGCGTGGCTGCATTCATAGAGCTTCGGATCTTCAGGTTCTTCTGGGCCGTCGGGCGGTTCGGGGCGTTTCTCGCCGATACCACCCGCAGCCTCCGGGACGTCGGTATCTGGCTCCCCCTCACGGTGAGCCAGATGCGGAAGATCGGCGTCCAGTCGGTGCCCATCGCGCTGTTCATCGCGACCTTCACCGGAATGGTCCTCGCGCTGCTCTCCTCCTACATCTTCACGGGCGCCGCGCCCATCTACTTCGTGGGCACCCTGGTCGGCAAAGCCGTTTTCATGGAGCTCGCCCCCGTTCTCACGGGACTCGCCCTCGCGGGCAGGGTGGGAGCGAACATCGCGGCCGAGCTCGGGACGATGCGGGTGACCGAACAGGTCGATGCACTGGAGACCCTGGCCTACAACCCCCATTCCTATCTGGTGGTCCCGCGCGTGATAGCGGCCACGGCCATGTTCCCGGTGGTGGTGGCGCTGGCGATGGCGATGGGTGTGACCGCGGGCTGGTTCACCGCCATCAATCTCCTGGAGCTCTCGACCCAGGAGTTCGTCAAGGGACTGCGCGTTTTCTACGAGTTCAAAGACATCTGGTTCGGGCTCGTAAAGGCCGCGTCGTTCGGCTTCGCCATCGCCGCGATCGGTTGCCAGAAGGGCCTGCGGACGAGCGGCGGCGCGGAAGGGGTCGGGCGTGAGACTACGAGCGCCGTGGTGCTCTCGGCCGAGATGATTCTCGTACTCGACGCGTTTTGGGCGGTCGTACTGCTCTGATGATCGTCTTCCGCGACGTGCACAAAGCCTTCTGGCCCAAGCAGGTGCTCCAGGGCTTCTCGCTCGAGGTGCCGGAGGGACAGACCACGGTGATCATCGGGTACTCCGGGACCGGCAAGAGCGTGGCCCTCAAGCACGTCGTGGGCCTGCTGGATCCGGACAAGGGAGAGGTAGAAGTTGACGGCAAGATCGTACACCTGTTGAACCGCCGCACCGAGCTCATGGAGCTGCGTAAGGAGATCGGCTACGTCTTCCAGTTCGCGGCCCTGTTCGATTCGATGACCGTCAGGGAGAACCTCGAATTGGGCCTAAAACGCAAGAACGTGAACGGCCGCGAGATGGACGAGCGCGTGAAAGAGTCCCTCGCGCTGGTAGATCTCGAGGGCGCCGAGGACAAGTATCCGGCCGAGCTCTCGGGAGGAATGAGGAAGCGGGTGGGGATCGCACGTGCGATTGCGTTGAGACCGCGTTATATCCTGTACGACGAGCCGACGAGCGGATTGGATCCTGTGACTTCTTCGGTCATCAACCAGCTGATGCTGAGGACCAGAGAGAAGCTAGGCGCCACGAGTATCGTGGTGACACACGACATGAACAGCGCCTACATTGTGGCGGATCGTATCGCCATGCTCTACCGCGGTGTCGTGAGACAGGTAGGCACGCCCGATCAGATCCGCATGACCCATGATCCCATCGTGCGGCAGTTCATAGAGGGCCGGCCCGAGGGTGCGCAGGACGCTGAAGCCACTGTAACGGGAGCCGCCCAGTGAGACGCCGCGACGAAGTGCTCGTGGGAGCCACGATCATCGCGTCGATCACAGCCATCACG
>JBHIEQ010000349.1:0-3103 GCA_046760725.1 Gemmatimonadales bacterium | reverse complement strand
GTACCCAGACGAAGCGGCGCTGAACGCGATACCCCGGAACGACGTGGTGGTCTATGTGATGAACCATCGGTCCAACGCGGACTACATCGTAGTCGCGTACGTACTGGCCCGGCAGGTGAGCATCAGCTATGCCGTGGGAGAGTGGGCGCGCGTGTGGCCTCTCGAGTACGTGTTCAAGTCGTTCGGCGCCTACTTCGTTCGACGCCGCTTCCGCGAGAAGCTCTATCACGCGGTGCTGGAACGCTACGTCCAGCTGATCACCCGAAACGGCGTGACGCAGGGCATCTTTCTCGAGGGAGGGCTCACCCGGGACGGCGCCTTCCGCCCACCCAAGTTGGGACTTCTCGATTACATGGCCCGCACTGTGCTGGAGCCGGGCTTTGAGCGCGACATCTGGTTCGTGCCCGTGGCGCTCAACTACGACCGGGTACTGGAGGACCGCTCATTGATCATGGAGCTGCTCGACCCTTCCCTCAGGCTGGGACGAGCGAGGCAGCTGGGTGGTGTGGTGCACTACCTGGGCGCAAACCTCCTGAGACTCGTGACCGGAAACCTCAAGCGCTACGGGCGAGTGGCCGTCAACTTCGGCACACCGCTGTCGTTGCGATCCTGGCTGCGCGAGCACCCCGGTGTGCTGACGCTCCCCAAGGAAGAGCGCCTGCCACGGCTGGGGCACCTGGCGAACGAGCTCATGGGGCGGATCGGGGACGTGATACCGGTCACCCCCGTGCCGCTCGTCGCCGCCGCGCTGTTGTCGTTCGACGAGACGGTGGTGCGCGAGGCCGATCTCCTCGAACGCCTGGACGAGATGCGCGACCATCTGATCCAATCGGGCGCGAAACTGGTACGGCCGGAGCGCGGCGCGCGTGAGATACTGGATCGCGCGTGGCGCACGCTACGGATGCGGCGCCTGGTAGTGCGTGAGGGCGGTGAGGGCGGTAGCTACGTAGTGCTGCCCAATCAGCGCCCGCTCCTGGAGTACTACGCCAACTCGGTCAGGCACCTGCTACCGCGAGCCGAACGCGGCCCGGCCATGACCCCGGCGGGGGAGCCCGACATGGATCTGCCGCGACTGCGGCGGCAGGAGGGTCATTAGAGGGGAAGCGTCACCCCAAAGCGGTAGATTGAATGCATGGCCATACCGACCTACATCCCGTCGCTCACGCTTGGCGATCGCGTGCAGGGAACCTTCCTCGTCACCGGCATGGAGACCAGGACGATGGACAGCGGCGATCCCTACACGATCCTCACCTTGGGAAACTCGACCGGATCCATCGCCACCGAGCCGTTCTGGCCGGAGCGGCAGAACCTGGTCGAGGGGTTGCGGAGAGGCCACATCGTGCAAGTGATCGGTGAGGTGATCGCCTTCAGGGACCGCCGTCAGCTGCGTGTCACGTCGATCACTCAGCTGCCTGAGGGTGCGGCCGACCTCGCCGATCTCCTGCCGTCGGTAGGCGCGGTGGACCGCTACTGGCAGACGCTGGACGGGTGGAGGCGCAAGATCGCGAAGCCGCGCTTGAGGAAGGTCGTGGATCTCTTCTACGAGGACGAGGAGTTCCGGCAGCGATACGAGCGCTGCCCTGCCTCCGTTGCCGGCCATCACGCCGCTCTGGGAGGGCTGCTGAAGCACACCACCGAGGTGGCGGCGATCGCTCGGGCCGTCGTGCGCGCGACCGGTGCGGACGGCGAGCTGGTGCTGGCTGGAGTGTTGCTGCACGACATCGGCAAGCTCGAGGCGTACAGCTGGGACGGATTGTTCGATCACACTGAGCAGGGACGTTTGCTCGGCCACGTCGTCCTGGGCGCTCTCATGTTCGTCCGCCGGCTGGAGGAGGAGTCCGAGCCACCGTGCACCGATCTAGAGCGAGCGCTCCTGTTGCACATGATCCTCTCGCACCACGGCCGGCTGGAGTACGGGAGCCCCGTGCCCCCGATGACGCTGGAGGCCGAGGTGGTCCACTGGGCGGACAACACCAGTGCGAAGACCCAGGACATGGCCGCCGCACTGGCAGAGGAAGCAAACTTCCCGGAGGGCCTCTTCTCGACGCCGCAGTGGACGCTCGATCGGAGGAGGGCGTTTCGGGGGAAGAGCGACTGGGGCGCAGAGGGCCGGGGAACGTGAAACGGGAAGCGGACGGCGCACAGCGTACTGCGTACCGTGCACAGCGTACTGCGTGCAGCGTACTGCCTACTGCGTCCTGCGCCGCGCACCGCGCTCCTCACAGCCTCCTCATCGCTTCCCGCAGCTGATCGAGTTCCGATCGGATCGCCCGCAGTAGCTCTCGCTCCCGTGCGCCGGTCAGGCGATTAGCGAGGAGATCGAGGGAGCAGACAATCGATGCGACGGCGATCTCGCACCGCTCCCGCGCGGCTACTTGCCGTGCCTCGCGCTCGCGGGGCATGGTGAACCAGGGTGCCATAGCGAGAGCGTAATGCCGACGGCTGGCATGGGCTGTACCCAATAGACGTGAGGGCGCGCAAAAAATGACGTACCAGTTCGTGCCGCACACGGCCGACATCAAGGCAGTGGTCACCGCTGCCGATCTGCCCAGTCTCTACCGTGACGCCACGGGCCTCGTACGGGAACTCTTGGTAGGCGGGAGCCCGGTCAGCCCGCTCGAGATTCGTACCATCGCTGTGCCGGGCGGCGATCCTGCGCACGCGCTGTTCCACTACCTGCGCGAGCTGCTCTACCGATTCGACACGGAGAGATTCGTGCCGCACTCATGTGAGCTGCGGGAGACGACGTCAGGTGCGTTCGCGGCGAGAGTCCGTGGGGAGCGGTTCGATGCGAGTCGCCACGAGGCACAGCCCGAGGTCAAGGCCGTGACGAGACACGGCCTCGTGGTGGAGCGGACCGAGGCCGGATGGCGGGCGCAGGTGCTGTTCGACGTGTAGGGGGTGGGCGGCCGCTCAGCGGATGTCACACTCCAAACCCGGTGTGGGGAAGAGAGAACGGAGGCGCGTCGTCGATGCGCCTCCGTTGGAGCACCGCCCGGAGTGGCCGGCGCGCGCCTCCTTCACAAGGTATGCCGAGCATAACGAAACGCCGCGCGCCGAGTCAAGTGCTATGGTGCGGTGGGTACCGGCGGTGGGATTCGAA
>JBHIEQ010000348.1:0-3106 GCA_046760725.1 Gemmatimonadales bacterium | reverse complement strand
CCCCTGTGGCCAGCACGGGAGCGTACAGCGCCGCTAGAAATCGCCGTGTCATCATTTTCTCCGTGTCTTCAATCCGAGAACAATCCATTCACTAGAGTGCCGGATCCGTCGCCCCACGCCACTACGGCTTTACTCTCGGCTCATCCACGCCCGCCTAACTGAGCGCCTCGGCTCCCACGACTCCGGTTCGGATCTTGATCGCCTGCTCTACCTCACTCACCAGAATGACGCCGTCTCCGTGCCTACCGGTGTGCGCGTGCTCCAAGATCACGGCGACGAATCTATTTACTTCCGCCGCAGGACAGGCGAACTGCACGAGGGCTTTCTCCGTGTAACCGGTGCCCAGCTCCATGGAGAACTTGACTTTCTCCGGGTCCACTCCGCTGCCAACCGTACAGACGTGATTCACGGCTAACCGCGGCGCACCCGCTGTCTTCAGGGCCTTTACCAGCTCCTCCAGGAGCTCCAATCTCACAATAGCTTTGATCAGTTTCATCATGTCGATATCACCTCCGCGGCGCCTCCGGGGCGCCCATTGCGCCCAGTTTGGCCGCTTCGACGAGAGCCGCCTCATCGCCGAGCGCCTCGCGGGTCACCATTTCAGCCGGTCGTCGCCGGAGCTGCCACTCACGCCACAAGCTGTAGAGGACCGGAATCACCAGCAGAGTGAGAATGGTCGCCGAAAGCATCCCGCCCACCATGGGTGCTGCGATTCGCTTCATCACCGATGCGCCCGTTCCGTCGCTCCAGAGTATCGGCAAGAGTCCGCCAACAATGGCCGTGACGGTCATGACCACGGATCGCACGCGTCCGCCTGCGCCCTCGAGAATTGCCTGGAACAACGCAGTGGGAGTGACTCTCTCCCCATGAACCGCCCGCCGATGGAATTCTTCATCCAGGTAGACGAGCATCACGACGCCGATCTCCACTGCAACCCCGGCCAGCGCGATGAACCCGACCCCTACCGCGATGCTCATGTTGTACCCGAGGACCCACATCAGCCACACTCCCCCGACCAGGGCAAATGGGAGCGATACCATCACGATCAGGCTTTGCGTGACGTTCCTGAAGTGGAGGAACAGCAGCAAGAAGATCACGGCCAGCGTCACCGGCACCACGATTCGCAGTCGTCGGTTCGCGCGCTGCATGTACTCGTACTGACCCGACCACTGGAGGAAGTACCCTGGTGGGATATCTACCTCCCGCTCGACCACCTGCTGGGCTTCTGCGACGTATGACCCTATGTCCCGGTTCTCGACATCCACGAACACCCACGCAGTGGGGAGAGCGTTCTCGGTTTTGATTACCGGCGGGCCGGACGCCAGCCGCAGGTGGGCGAGCTGTCCCAGGGGGATCTGTGGGCCCAGTGGCGTCGGTACCAGCACCGACGACAGATCCTCGGGTGTGTCGCGCAGCTCGGGGGCGTAGCGAACGTTTATGGTATAGCGTTCGAGGCCCTCCACGGTCTGGGTCAGGGCCATCCCGCCGATGGCAGTCATGATCACCTGTTGGACATCGCCGACAGTCAGTCCGTACCGGGCAGCCTCGCCACGGTCGATCTCGATGTCGAGGTAGTTGCCGCCCAGAGACCGGTCTGCTATGGCGCTACGCGTCCCGGGGACTTGGAGCACGACGCGCTCGATCTTCTTGCCCACTACTTCGAGTGTCGCGAGATCGGGGCCGAATATCTTGATACCGACCGGTGTGCGGATTCCTGTGGCGAGCATGTCGATGCGTCCCTTGATGGGCATTGTCCACGAATTCGTGACTCCCGGCATCCGAACCGCGACGTCCATCTCGTTGACGAGTTCCTGGTACGACAGCCCCGGCCGCCACTCCGATTCAGGCTTCAAGTTGACCACGGTCTCGATCATCGACAGCGGTGCCGGATCCGTGGCCGTGCGCGCGCGTCCCACCTTGCCGAAGACGGATTCCACCTCCGGGAACGTCCGGATGACGGAATCCTGTGTCCGCATTATGCGCCGTGCCTCCGTGATGGAGACGCCGGGCAGTGTGGTGGGCATGAACATGATCGTGCCCTCGCGGAGGGGTGGCATGAACTCGCTCCCCAGTCGCTTCCACGGGATCGCGGTTACGGCCAGCACTGTGGTTGCGCCCCCCAAGACCCACCAGCGCCGGTGGAGCGCGAACTTGAGCACCGGATCATAGGTGCGCCGGATCAGCCGATTGACAGGGTTCCGGTGCTCCGCCCGGATTCGACCCCGAACCAGGAGGCCCATTGCCACCGGGACCAGGGTCACTGCCAGCAACGCCGATGCCGCCATCACGAACGTCTTCGTATAGGCGAGCGGTTTGAACAGTCGTCCCTCCTGAGCCTCCAGCGCGAAAACCGGAAGGAAGGAGATCGTGATGATCAAGAGCGAAAAGAAGAGTGCGGGTCCCACCTCGCGCGTACTGTCGAGTACGAGAGCCCAGTGGCTGCGCTTCTCTGCGGACTGGTTATTGCGCTCTATGTGCTTGTGGAGATTCTCGATCATCGGTACGGCGGCGGCGATCATCGCACCGATAGCTATGGCGATTCCACCCAGGCTCATGATGTTCGCGTTGATTCCCAGGTAGTACATAACGATGAACGCCATCAGGATGCCGATCGGCAAGGTCAGAATCGCTACTACTGCGGACCTGAAGTGGAGCAAGAACACCAGTGCTACGACGGCCACGACGATCGATTCCTCGAGCAGCTTCTCTTTCAGCGTACCGATCGCGCGCTTGATCAGATCGGTTCGATCGTAGACCGGCACGATCGACACGCCCTCAGGTAGGCCGACTCGAATTTCCTCTAGTTTCGCCTTGACGCGATCGATGACGTCCAGCGCGTTCTCGCCGAATCTCATCACCACGATTCCGCCAACCGCCTCACCCATGCCGTCGAGTTCAGCCGCGCCGCGTCTGATCTCAGGTCCCAGCTGTACCGTGGCAACGTCTTGGAGTCGTATCGGAGTGCCGGACGGAGTTGCACCGAGCGGGATCGACTCGATGTCTTGCAGCTCCTCGACGTATCCCAGCCCACGGATCATGAACTCGCGCCCGCCGAGTTCCAGCAAGCGACCGCCGACATCCTGGTTGGACATTCTGATTGCTGTCA
>JBHIEQ010000347.1:0-3110 GCA_046760725.1 Gemmatimonadales bacterium | reverse complement strand
TCGTCGGGCACGTACGCCTCGACCACCGGCCTCGTGGCGTCGGGCGGCAGCACGTCCTCCAGCGTACCGAGCCTCTCGCTCAGGTCGAGGCGCGCGAAATCCATGTCGGCGCCGCGCTCGAACTCGATCTCGATCCTGGAGATGGCCGAACCGTATTGCTCGAACGAGGTCGAGACCACCTTCTCGACTCCCCTCACCTGCTGGATCACGGCCTCGAGCGGCGCCGTGACGAAGGCCTCCGTCGCCTCGGGGGACGCGCCGGGCCAACTGGCCTGCACCGTGAGCCGCGGCAGGTCCGTGTCGGGCAAGAGCTCGATCGGGATGTTGCGCCAGGCGGCGATGCCGAGGAGAGCCACGGCGACGTAGGCCATGGTGACGGCGACGGGCCTTCTGATGGAGAGCCGGATCATCGCTTCACGCTTCCCCCTCGACCACGGCGCCCAAGCCCACGGCCGCCCTGAGCTTCCCGCGCAACTCTTCTATGAGATCGTACGCAACGGGTACGACGATGAGCGTGAGCGCTGTGGCGCTGATGAGACCGCCGATCACCGCCACGGCGAGAGGAGCCCTGAGGTCGGCGCCCCGCCCGACGCCGAGCGCCATCGGGGTGAGACCGAGCACGGTGGTCACCGTCGTCATGATGATGGGGCGCAGGCGCACGCGCCCCGCCTCGAGGATCGCCCGGCGCAACACCATCCCCTGAGCGCGCATCTGGTTGATGAAATCGACCTTCACGATGGCATCGTTCACGACGATCCCAACCAGCACCACGAGGCCAATCAGGCTCATCGTGTTGAGCCCTTCACCCGCCACGAACAGGGCCAGCGCCGCACCCACGGTCGCGAGCGGCACCGAAAGCAGAATCGTGAACGGATGGACGAACGACTCGAACTGGGCGGCGAGGATCATATAGACCAGGAGTAGCGCCAGCCCGAACGCGAAGGCGAGATTGCGGAAGCTACGATCGCGCTCTTCATTGGCCCCACCGATCTCCGCTCGAACGCCCCTGGGAGGCGATACGTCCTCCAGCGTACCGCGCACAGCACCCAGCGCCCCATCCAATCCTCCCTCCGCAACATCCGCGAACACGGTCACCACCTGCGACTGCTCCAGCCTCCGGATCTCGGCGGGACCCGTTTCCTCGCGCGTGCGCACCAGCTCCCTCAGGGGTACACCGTTCACCCGAAGCACGCTCAGGGTCTCCAACGCTCGCCGCTCGCGCTCGGGCAGCCGCACCAGGACGGGAATCTTCTGGTCGAAATCGACGAACTCCGTGGCGATCTCCCCTCGCATGTACCGGACCACCGTCTGTGCCACCAGACGGGGCTCGATACCGTAGGCAGCGGCACGCTCGCGGTCGATCTCGACTCTCACCTCGGGCTGACCCTCCCTGCTCTCGATTCTCACGTTGGCGAGGGACGGTACCTCGCGCAGCCGCTCTTCGATCGCGCGCGCGTGGCGCCAAACGAGATGCGCTTGGTCGCCGCGCACGCGCACGGCGAGATCGGCCTCGCCTCCGCCCAGTAGGCGCCCAAGAGCGGTTGCCGTTCCGGTCTCCATCGAGAGAGCGCCCTCGGGTAACCGCGCGAGCGCAGGTCTCAGCCGCCTGAGCGTGGGCTCGGTTTGTTCCCCGTCTCTGAGGCGAACCTCCATGACTGCGGTGCTGAGACCGCTCTCGTCATCCTCCACTCCCGCCACGGCCTCCTGCCGACCCACACGCGAGAACACCGCCTGAACGGCGTCGTCCGCCAGGAAAACCTGCTCGACCTCGCCCGCCAGCTCCTGTGTCCTCTCCAGCGGAGTGCCCTGCGGAAGATCGACCCGCACCGTGAACGCTCCCTGATCGACTTCGGGCAACACTTCGCGGTCGAGGAGCCAGCCGATCGAGATGCCCAGAGCGAGGGTCAGGACCGCGATCCCGACAACGCGCGCGCGGCGCTCGAGAGCGCGCTCGAGGAGCGTGTGGTACCAGGCGGCGAAGCGATTGAACCAGGAATCGAACCGAAGAAGGAGCGGCAGCCGCGCCGTCGCGCTCTCCTCCTGCCCCTGCCTCCCCCTCACCCACCTCGCCGCCAGCATCGGCAGCAACGTCAGCGCCACGATGAGGCTCACCAAGAGCGCGAACGCCACGGCGAGGGAGAGATCGCCGAACATCTCGCCCGCCACACCTTCCACGTAGATGATGGGGCCGAACACGCTTATGGTCGTGAGAGTCGAGGCGGTGATGGCGCCGCGCACCTCATCGGCACCCTTGATCGCGGCGGCACCACCCTCGGTGCCCTGCTCGCGATGCCGGAACGTGTTCTCCAGCACCACGATGGAGTTGTCCACCAGCATCCCCACGCCCAGTGCGAGGCCACCCAGGCTCATGATGTTGAGCGACACGTCGGCGAGATCCAGCAGGCCGAACGTCCCAACGACAGAGATGGGGATCGCGAGCGCCACCGCCACCGGATAGCGCGGGTCGCGCAGGAAGAGGAACAGCACAAGGAACGCCAGCACCGCTCCCAGCGCCAGCGCCTGCACCACGTTCGCGATCGCTTCCGTGATGAACTCGGCTTGGCTCATCGCCACATCCAGCTCGATGCCGGGGTACTGCGCGCGGAGCTGATCCAATACCTCGTTCACGCGATCGGCAACCTGCACGGTGTTGGCACCCGACTCCTTGAAGAGAAGAAGTCCCACGGACTCGATGCCGTTGTACCGCGCGATGGTCTCGCGATCGCGGAATCCGTCTTCCACCTGCGCCACGTCGCCGATGGTGACGACGTTGGCCAGCGCCGAGTCTCCACCGCCCGGGCTGCTCGCACTGCCCTTCCCCAGCGGCACCCTCTCTATCTCCTGGACCGTCTGAAACTCACCGAGCGTGCGGAGCGCGTAGCGATACCGTCCCCTTAGGATCGTCCCGCCCGGCGCACTCTGGTTCGCGGCGTCGAGCGCGGTGAGCACGTCCTGGACCGTGAAGCCCAGACTCTCCAGTGCCCTGGGGTCCACCTCGACGTGGATCTCCCGCTCGAGACCGCCCGCGACCGCGGCCTCGGCCACGCCGTCGATCTGCTCCAGCCGACGCTTGAACACGGCCTCGGCCAGGTCCTTGAGGGCCGCGAGAT
>JBHIEQ010000346.1:0-3113 GCA_046760725.1 Gemmatimonadales bacterium | reverse complement strand
ATCGCGCCGGGCGACCTGCCACATGTCTTTGACCGGTTCTGGCGCGCCGATCAGGCCCGGAGCCGCACGGGCCAGCGTCCCGGAGCCGGTCTGGGACTCGCCATCTGCAAGTGGATAGCGGAGGCGCACGGTGGGAGCATCACCGTGCAGAGCCGGTCGGGGAGGGGCACTACCTTCACCGTCACACTGCCCAAGCCCGGGGGAAAAACGGGCCGTGAGGGCGGAGTAGGCGACTCGTAACTGCGCTGTCACCGTTCTGTAATGTTTCTGTGCACCAGTACCTACCTATGGGGTAGCCCAGTCGCGGTCCGCGGTGTAGAATCCTGCGGCGAAAGACACTGACCGGAGGCATCCGCGTGTTCGATACGTTGCCCGAATCGAGCCCTCAACGAAAAGGCCGCGCGAGGGGCCTGTTTGGCGGTACGTTCACGTCGGTGGTGTTTCACATCGCGTTCATCTTCGGCGCGATATGGGCCACCAATAAAGCGGCCGAGCAGGTAGCTGATACCTTTCTGGACACCAACATCGTTTACATAGAGGAAGAGGAGCCGGAACCGGAGGAACCGGAACCGGTGGTACGCTCGCTCAATCCTCCTCCCAAGGGATTCCAGGTGCTCGCCGCGCCGATCGAGATTCCAGAGGCGATTCCGGAAATTGATCTGACGCAGACCTTCGACCCGCGCAATTACACGGGTGTCGGTATCGAGGGCGGCATTTTCTCGGGTGAGGAAGGTGGGACGGGCCCGGTGGATCTCACGCAGGTATTTGCCGAAGCGGTCGTTGACGAGCCACCGGAGCGGATATCCTGCCCCGCGATGCAGTACCCGCGCATGCTACAGCAGGCCGGCATCGAGGGGTCGGTTCTCCTTCAGTTCGTTGTGGGAGCCGACGGGCGGGTGGAACGTGGGTCGGTGGAGATCATCCGATCCGATCACCGGCAGTTCGAGCGATCGGCGAGAGACTTGATCACGCGGTGTCTGTTCCGGCCCGGCAGGGTGCGGGCGAGCGCCGTAAGGGTGCTGGTGCAGATGCCCATCAATTTCACACTTGGCGGTCAATAGCCCCGTACCGCCAGGGGTCAGCGGTGCCCCGGAAAACTGAACCGACGACGGAGGCGTAACACGTATGGAAGTCTCGATTCTCGAGCTGTGGAGACAGGCTGGCTGGTTCGCTCAGATGATTCTGGCGATACTGATCATCATGTCTATCATGTCGCTCACCGTGGGAGTGCGGAAGTGGTGGAGGTTCCGCAAGAGCCGTAAGGAGACGCAGCGGTTCGCGCCGGAGTTCGGCCGTTTCTTGCAGGAGGAGCAGATCGACGCAGCGATCGAGCTGGCGGAGGAGCAGAAGCGATCCCATGTGGCGCGTGTTCTGGGCGAGGCCCTGGCCGAGATCAAGCCGCTGCTTCGCGATCGCGCGACGATCACCGCCGGAGACATCAACTCAGCGGAGCGCGCGGTCGAGCGGCAGATGCTGATTCTGGTGAACGAGCTCAAGGCCGGGCTCGGCATTCTGGCGACCGTCGGATCGACGGCCCCGTTCGTGGGCCTTCTCGGCACCGTGATGGGAATCGTCAACTCGTTCACCGGCATGGCGCTGACGGGCACCGGCGGACTCCAGGCGATCTCGACCGGAATTGCGGAGGCTCTCGTGGCTACCGCGGTCGGTCTGCTCGTGGCGATCCCGGCCGTGTGGCTGTACAACTACTTCACAACGAAGGTCGACAACTTCACGGTCGAGATGACGTACACGTCGAAGGAGCTGATCGACTACCTCATCAAGAGCGTCGGGACCGAATTCGGTCGGTCGATCTTCACGAAGGAGTTCCAGGCACAGCAGGCCACCAGCAGCGAGCCCGTCAGCAAGTAGGCTGACGCGAGGCTCCAGGAGGTGTACACGCGATGGGAATGACAGTAGGCGAGGAAGGCGAACACAAGGCGGAGCCCAACGTCGTTCCAATGATCGACGTCATGCTGGTGTTGCTGATCATCTTCATGATCGTGACGCCGATCATCTCCGCAGGCTTCCAGGCCCAGATGCCGCTCGCCAAGAACGTCGAGACCCGCGAGCCCGAGCAAAGTGACATCACGCTGGGCATCGATCACCGGGGCCGCTACTATATCGATCCGGTCAAGCTGCCGAACGGCGAGGTTCGCCCGGGAGAGATCGGTCCGGTCTGCTTCGCCGAGGTCAGGAGCTGCGACCAGAAGAGAGAACTGGAACAGCGGCTCGCTGAGATCTACTCAACGCGCACGATGGACAAGATTCTCTTCTTCAAAGCCGACCAGAACCTCCCGTTCGGAACCATCGAAGACGCGCTTGCGATCGCCCGAAGGTCGGGTGTCCGCGTACTGGCCGCCGTGAGCGACCTCAAGGTCGAAGGCGGCTTCTTCGGTGAGCATAGGTAAGAGACGCCATGAAACTGTCCGAAGCTTCAGGCCAGCTCGAGAAGACGCCAAACGTCGTTCCGATGATCGACGTGCTGTTGGTACTGTTGATCATCTTCATGATGCAGGTGTCGTTACAGCGGAAGGCGATGGACGTCCAGGTGCCGCCCGAGAACGTGGACCCGTCGGAGCAGCCGCCGCCGGAGAGCCAGATCGTTCTGGAGCTCATGCCGGACGGCACCTTCCAGATCAACAAGGAACCTGTGCCGAAGAACCGCCTTTCGGCCAAGTTCCACGAGATCTACGACAACAGGCCGGCCAAGATCCTGTTCGTCAAGACGGCCCCCACCAGGCGGTACGGCGACCTGGTTGAGGCGATGGACATCGCCCGGGGGGCGGGCGTCCAGGTGATCGGGTATACCCCGACCCAGGCCTCCGCGCAGTAAAGGGGGATCCGCGGCGCAGTAACGAGGAATCCGCCTTAAGGTGGAAACGGGCGTGGGGGCCGAAACCGGATGGCCCTCGCGCCCGTGGTGTATAATAGATTCGAGGCCAGCATTGCCGCGGCCTCCAGTCCTGAGTCTTCCGGAGACGCGCCAGCCGATCGGTCCGGCCCTCGCAGGATCGGTCGCGGTACACGCGCTCCTGTTGGCACTCCTCATCTGGCAACAGTCACGACCCGACGAGGCGCATCGTGTCATGGGGCGGCCAGGTGAACCGGGTGGT
>JBHIEQ010000345.1:0-3117 GCA_046760725.1 Gemmatimonadales bacterium | reverse complement strand
GCCCAGGACAACGTGACTGACGCGGAGGTCATTGAGGACAAGGATGCGAGCCAAGGCGGCTGATGGCTGAGTTCGGTACCAGGCGGCTCGCGGCGACGTTCGTTGTTCTGTTCGTCGCCGCGCTTTTGTTGCTCCTGCTCAGCAGGCTCAAGGAGATCCTGGTCCTACTGTTCGTTGCGGCTCTCCTCTCCGTTTTTCTCTCAGCGCTCACCGACGTGCTCGGGCGGCGCGCGAGCCTTCCGCGTTTTGTGACACTCACTATGGCGCTCCTGATCACGATCGCCGCGGCCGGCGGAGTGGCCGCCCTGGTGTTGCCGCCGGTCGTCGTCCAGGCGCAGGACCTGATCGCGTCGCTTCCCGAACAGGCGATCCGACTGGAATCGTTCATAGCGCAGCTCGCCGAGCGTTATCCGCTGCTGGAGAGAACCACACTGGGCCGACCGGGGGCCGGACTCGTCGAGACTCTGGTCAACGACGCGACCGACTTCGTGCGGGGGTCCGTGTTTCCCTACATCACGGCGGGCGGCAAGTTGCTGGTCGAGCTGGTCGCCGTGCTCGCTATGGCCATTTACATGGCGCGCAACCCGACACAGTATCGCGACGGGCTGATCTCGCTCGTCCCGCCCGCGTTCAGGCCGCTGGCGCGCGCCGCCGTGGCGGATTTGGGTGAGACGATGAGAACCTGGATCTGGGCTCAGCTCTTCGCCATGCTGGTGCTCGGAGTGCTCACCGCCATAGGGCTGTGGATGCTCCAAGTTCCCTACGCGCTGGCGTTCGGCGTATTCGCCGGTGTCGCGGCCATCGTCCCCTTCTTCGGGACGGTGACTTCAACGGCTCTGCCCGCACTGTTCGTCCTGCCGATAAACGGTGTCGTGCACGCCCTCCTGGTGACCGCGTTGGGTATCGGCGTCCATCTTCTGGAAGCGAACGTCGTCGCACCGGTCATCTTTGAGAAGCGCGTTAACCTCCCTCCCGTTCTGACCATCCTGAGCGTGCTCGTGATGGCGTCGCTGCTCGGGGTGCTCGGACTCTTGGTGGCCGTGCCGACGCTCGCCGCGCTGATGGTGATTCTGCGGCACGTGCTCTTCGGACAGATCTACGGAGAGCAGGATCTGCGCCGCGTCCCCTCCGCCGTCCTGGTTGCAACCACCGGAGAACAGAAGGTCATAGTCGTAGGCGATTGATCGGGTGGCCCGCCCGCCGCGTGTGCGCGATTTGGCCCCTCCCGCGCGCTCAATTGATTGCACTCCTCCCGCAGCCATCCCCTATCGTGTCTCCGCCGCCCGAGCGGCCTCCCAACGCCACGTACGACGTGGAGGAGGAGAACCATGAACAAGCTGATTGTGGCGACGCTGGTGGCGGGAGCGGTGGGGTTGCTCCCCAACCCGACGCCTGCAGACGCGCAGGACGACAGGCTGCTGGGCTGCCTAAAAGAGGCGATTGCATCATGCGACGAAGATTTTTCGGGAAACAGTCTCTACACCATTGCGATTCGCGGGTGGTGCTACGCCATCCGATCGGGTATGTGTTACGCCCTGGACCCACACTAGCTCCGGGGATCGTACCCATTCACCTGGCCGCTCAGGCGGGGGCGGGAAGCCTCCGGCTTCCCGCCCCTCTCCACCTGTGATCTCTCTCGCGATGGCCCTGAAAGCGGAAGTGGTAATAGGCGTGCTACTCACCGTGCGTCACCGGACAGTGCGTCTCGCCGGTTTCCTCGCAGGCGCGCTGCTCTTGCTGGGGTCGTTCGCGGAGTCGGCGGTTTCCCGAGGACTCGAGCTGGTGCTCGTGATCTCGGGTACCGTGGCCGCAGTAGCCGCGTCGCGCCTGCTCGCACCGGGAGAGGCCCTGGCCGCGGCGCGTAGAGCGGGCGCGGACTGGTGGGTCAGCGCCACCGGCAGGTTGGCGGGAGTGTGGCTGCTCATTCTGCCCGCTGCTTGGGTCGCGGCCCTCATTCTGGCCGAAGGGATGAACGAAGCGATCCGAGTAGCGTGGGTCGCTGCGGTTTACGGCGGGGCAGTGGGTGCGGTGACCCTCGCCCTCACGCCGTTCATGGGCGCGACCGGCGCGGCCGCGCTCGGGCTGCTCGGAGTGTGGCTTGGGGGTCTGCCTCCATCGGGCATCTACCAGATTCTGAGCGGCTGGGAATACGTGCGCCGCCCCGCCGTGTGGCTGTGGAACGTGCTGCCGCTCGACTGGCGGGCTCTGAGGTGGGGGAGAGTGGGCGGCCTGGAAGACCCGATGGTGATGGCGGCGTGGATCGTTGTGGGCGTGATGATGGCGTCGTGGGCGATTTCCAGGGCCGAGAGCGGAACAGCCTCGCCCGGAGAGTGAGATGAGCCTGCTCCGCTTGAGTGGTGTTAGCCACACCTACGGTTCCGGCCGGCGCCGCTCGACCGCGCTCAGGGCTGTCAGTTTTGCCGGTGCCCCTGGTGAAGTGATCGGGGTAGTCGGGCCCAACGGCGCGGGCAAGACGACGTTACTCCGGCTCATCGCAGGCGATCTCATACCCACTTCCGGCGAGATCAGCCTGGCCGGAGCGCGGCCCGGCACACGGACCGGCCGGCGACAGGTGGGATTCGCTTCCGATCCCCCGCTAGCGCCGCCCGAATTGACCGGTGGGGAGTGGCTGAGCTACCTCGCGAGTCATCGCGCGGGCTCCCCAAGTGAGGGACTGAGACTCGTCCGGGCCGCGGTCGAGGTGGGCCAGCTGGAGGCCTTCGTGGGCAGGCGAATAGCCGACTACTCCAGAGGCATGGGGCAGAGGCTCGCAGTGGCCGCCGCGTACATCTCGGCGGGACCCATCGTAGTGCTGGACGAAGTCTTGAGCGGGGTGGACCCGCTGGTGCAGCGCCATCTGCGCGGCCAGATCGCCGGAATCGCCGCACTGAGAAAGCTCGTGGTCATCGCGTCGCACGACCTCGCGGCGGTCGAACGGCTGGCAACGAGGGTGCTCGTGCTGTTTGATGGAAGGCTGGTGGCCGACGTGGCCACGGCCGCCCTGCTGCTGGAACGGGTGCTCGAGCTCTCTTTCAACGGCACGACCCTTGCCTCGGCCGACCGCCTGTTTCGACGCTATCCGGAAGCGATGCGTACCGGCGAGGGTGTGGCGGTACC
>JBHIEQ010000344.1:0-3157 GCA_046760725.1 Gemmatimonadales bacterium | reverse complement strand
GAGGGATGGCCGCGGTGTACCTCGCCACCGAGGTCAACCTCCACCGCAAGGTGGCGATCAAGGTGCTGCCGCCCGAGCTCACCTTCGGACCCGGCTCCATCGAACGGTTCCAGCGCGAAGCGCGCACCGCCGCAGCGCTCGATCACCCCAACATCATCCCGATCTACCGCATCGCCCCCGGCGGACGCCTGTTCTGGTACGCCATGAAGTTCCTCGAGGGGCGCTCGCTGGAAGCGGTGCTCAAAGAAAAAGGACGGCTGGAGCTGGACGAGACGATCAAAATCCTGGAACAAGTGGCCGACGCGCTGGACTACGCGCACGAGCGCGACGTGATCCACCGCGACGTGAAGCCGGCCAACATCATGCTCGATAGCCGGAACCGCGTGGTCGTGACCGACTTCGGGATCGCCAAGGAGCTTTCGGCAGGCTCGTTCACGGCGTCCGGTTCGGTGCTGGGAACGCCCAACTACATGTCCCCCGAGCAGTGCACCGGCAAAGGCATCTCCGGCAAGGCGGATCAGTACGCCACCGCCGTCATGACCTACGAGATGATATCCGGTCACCTGCCGTTCGAGGCGGACTCGGCAGTGGAGCTGCTTCACAAGCATTGCTTCGTGGAGCCGCCACCATTGGAAGAGCTCCGCCCCGGTCTGCCGCAACACGTCTATAGGGCGGTGAGACGGGCGCTCAGCAAACGGGCGCACGAACGGTTCGAGACGGTATCCGCGTTCGTCAGGGCTCTCAAGGAGCCGAGCCCCGACGCGACGACGACAGACATCGAAAAACGCCCGTCCAAGTGGCGACAGGCCGAGACGGTGTTGCTCAGACCCGAGCGAAGAAAGGTGAGGTTGGCATGGCTCGTGAGCGGCGCGGCATTGGTCGTCGCGAGCGCGGGTGGAGCGGTTTATTGGCTGACGCAGGGCGAGAGGCTCGGCGCACCGCAAGGAACTGAGACGGCGATCCAGCCGCCCGCCGCAGAGGACACCACCGCGGCTCCCGAGAGCGGCGCAGTAGCGGCGCCTGAGACGCAACCCGCGCAACCAGTGCGAGCCGCACCCGCTCCCACGACCGGCCGATTGGTCATCAACGACCTGCCCTCCGGCGGGAGTGTCACCATCGACGGCCAAGCGCGGCGCGGCACCAACTTCACGCTCGCTGAGGGCGAGCACACGGTGCGACTGGAGGCCGCGGGATTCGAGAGCGTCACGAGGACCGTGACAGTCGCGGCGGGACAGCTCACCAACCTTGCGTTCGACGCCCCAGCGCTCCAGACTGCCGCCCGCTCCCCGCAGGGGCAGCCGGCACAGGTGGCCCAACCGGCGCCGCCACAACCCACGGTTCCTCCGGCGGCGCAATTCGGAGTCTTGGTGGTGCGAACGCAGGGTGGTTGGGCGAGGATCTCGGTGGACGGTGTGTTCCAGCGTGAAGGGAGCACGCACCGCGACACGCTGCCCGCGGGCACGCACACCATCCGGCTGGAGCGCGACGGGTACGTGACGGTCGATACGACCGTGACGCTGAGGGCAGGCGAAACCAGTCTGGTGCGCATTCGAATGAGGCGCGGCAACTGATGCGGTTGTCATGTCTCCTAGCCGCTCTGGCTCTCGTAGTGCTGGCGGTCGGTCAGTTGGCCGTGCGCCCGCTGAGCGCGCAGGACGCTCGCGCGGCGCTCACGCAGGGCCACCAGGCCTATGACGTGGCCGAGTTCGAGCGCGCGGTGCCGCTACTCGCTCGGGGACTGGATCCCACGGCCGGCGTCGGCGGGGACCTCTGGATCGCGGGCGTCCACAAGTTGGTGGAGTCGCTCATCGAAACCGGTCGGGAGCCGCTTGCGGACGCGTGGATCCGGTGGGCCCACCGCGTGGTACCCGATATCCCGGTTGATAGCATCAATTTCCCCCCGAACGTCGTGAGCGCATTTCTGGACGCGCGGCACAACCTCCAGGCCGAGGTCTCCGACACCCAACACGTGTTCATGGCGTGGGAGTGGCCTACCGACGCGTCACCGAACCAACCGGGTGCCATTCGAATAGAGCCGGGCGACGTCACGGTCAACGGTCGCGTGGAGGGCGGTGATTTCCTGGTGGCCGGGGTGGCCCGCACGCTCCCTCCGGGGAGCTCCACGGTGAGCGCGGCAGCGGCGGGATACCTGCCCGCGCGTGTGGCGGTGGAAGTGCTGCCGGGCGTGACGACGGCGCTCCACTTCCGGCTGGAACCCGTGCTTGCGGGAGAAGTCTCGATCGACGCCAGGCCATGGGCCGAAGTGTTCATTGACGGAGACCGCGTGGGCTACACGCTGCTCGCGAAACACCGAGTGGCGCAGGGGACACACCGGATTACGCTGGTGCGTCCCGGATACGCGCAGTTCGACACGACGGTCACCGTCATGAACGAGCAGCACTTGAGGCTCGGCACCATCACGCTGCGCGAGAGGCCGCGACAATGAGAGCGCCGCACCACGTTCTGGTGATTGCCGTAGCCGTGTCGAGCTTGGCCACGCCGTCCGCCGCGCTGGCCCAGAGCGAGCAGCAGCTGAGAGATGAGCTGGAGCGCGCAGAGGCCGCGATGGCGGCAACCGACATCGATCAGGCGCTGACACTCCTTCAGGGTCTCGCGGCGCGACTCACGCTTGCCACACCACGGGATCTCTTCGTGGACGCGCAGGTCCATCTGGCCACGCTCCGTTGGGCCACGGGCTCTCTCGACTCGGCGGCGATGCATTTCGCGGCCGCTATCAGGCGCGACGCGTTCCTGGAACTGGATACGCTGCGCTACAATCCCGATCTCAGGGCGCACTTCGCCGACGTCAAACGTCGCACGGTAGCCGTCGCGATCCGGATCCCCGACGACACGTTGATTGACCCGGAGAGCGACAGCTGGCTCGTCCAGATGGCCGTCGGACGTCCTTCGGCCGTGGACGTGCGGCTCAGGCGAGTCGCTCCTCCCGGCTCGGACACGCTGGCGCAGGTGATCGCCCTCGATTCCACGACCTCGTTCGCCATCAAGTTCGAGCCAAAGGATTCGGTGCCGTTGGTGTCGCGGGATTACGTGATAGTGGCCAGCGTCCCGGGTGCCGTGGACTCGGTCCGGTTCCGAGTCGTGAGGCAAGAGGTGGATACCCTGCCGCACGAGCGACCGCTCGATCCCGCCGGCTTCC
>JBHIEQ010000343.1:0-3177 GCA_046760725.1 Gemmatimonadales bacterium | reverse complement strand
ACACAGCCATGACCGCGTCGTCATAGGCAGCCGGCGTGGTGTTCTGGGCATCAGCCCCATCATTGCCCGCGGCCACGGCAAACACTACGCCGACATGACGCGCGTTGCAGAGCGCCTCGTGCTCAGCGTCCGCGCCGGTGAACGTGCCGTCGTCGTTGCACGTTGCCGTTTTGGATCCGCCGCCGCCCAAACTCATGTTGGCTGCAGTCGCTGCGCCCAACATGGTTGTTTCGTTGGCAGCCCAATCGATGCCCGCGATGATATCTGAACCCGAGCAAAAACCGCTCTTGTCACAGACCTTCACAGCGTGGAGCGTGACTTCCGCCGCTACGCCGATCACGTCCCGGTCGTTGTCGATTGCTCCGATCGTGCCGGAGACGTGCGTGCCGTGCCCGTGGTCGTCGTCCCACGCTTCCTTGCAGATTCGCCGGCTGCCCTTGCATGCGGTAGCCGCGAAGCCGTTCCCGATATTGGCCCGCAAGTCGGGGTGATCGGAATCAATGCCCGTGTCGATCACATAGACATGAATCCCGGTGCCCTCGTTGGCATTGACGTCTGCTCCGATGCGGGCGACACCCCAGGGAACGGTCTGACCACCGCCTCCACCTCCGCCGCCACACGCTGGGTGGTCGGGCCTGTCCGCACACCAGGGGGGAGCCTGGGCGCGGGGCACGGGAACCGCGAAGCTACGGTCGCGCTGGACGTACTTCACCCGCGGATCGCGCCCGAGCGCGCGGAGACGCCCCTCCGGCACCGCGGCTGAGAATCCGAAGAGGGCCGTGCCATAGGCGTGTCTGGCCCTAATGCCCAGACCCAGCGCCACTTCGGCGGCCAGCGCCCGGTTGGCGCCGTGGCCTCCGGGGGCGAAGCCGTCGTTCAGTACGACGACGACGTCAATCTGATTGCCCCCGGCACTGGCGAGGATCGGACCGTCGTCGACCGGCCGTACCGCATCTTGGCACGCCGCAAGACCGATGGCTGCCGTCGCGAGCATCACCGCTCCAAATCTCTTCATCGCGCAGCTCCCTCTTGACGGAAAGGCTTGAACGTATGCAATCACCTATGAATGGGCCGACCTGGATCGGCCCGCAGTTTGTGAGTGTGGACGGTGTGACGCGACATGAAGCGCGCGACTGTCGCCGCAGCCCACGTTAGGAATCACGCAGCCGATCGTCAAGAGCAGGTGCCCGAGCGCCATTCGACGATCTGCATTCGTTGACCGTGGCCTAGGCGATTGCTAGTATTGAACTTACAACGTGTCCCCCCGATCTCCCCTTGGGCTCGGCCCTCTCGGCCTGTTGCTGAGCGTCCTAGGGACGGTGACGGCCGCCCCCCTTCGCGCCCAGACCAGTGGGGTTGACCTCATGTACGGCAGGTGGTGGCACTCGAACCCCACCGAAGTGTACTCAGCGACACTGTATCGGGAGTTCCTCGGCGTGTTCGATTACGGGCTGGGGGTCTTCCATTACGATGACTCCAGATCATTGGACGACCGCACCCAAACAGGCGGGCAGCTCTCACTGTCGCTGGGGCGCGACGGCAAGGGGCTCTATCTCTTGGGAGAGGCGGGATTGGGCGTGAGGCACAGTGACCGGAACGCGGACGCGCACTGGGGGGCCGGCGCGGGTTACGCGCTTCGTCCTCTTCCGTTTCTGTCGCTGGGGATCGAGGCGCAGTATCGGGTGGAGGACAGGGGTGCGGTGGGCTTCTGGCGGCTCGACCCGCGGGACCGGCGGGGTCTCATGCTGAAGGGCGGCATTCTACTCGGATTCACCGGCTCTCCCCGAAGGGGGGGCGCCGGGCGGGGGGGCACGAGGGGTGGCTTCAAGCCACCCGACGAGTCGGCGATCGAGCGGGCTGCGTCGGGCGGCGGTCGCGACCGTGACGCGGCCCGTGTGGCCGCCGACGTCGTCAAGACCGCGCTCGATGTGATGGGTACGCCCTACCGCTGGGGCGGCACCGACTCGGACGGCTACGACTGCTCCGGACTCATCCAGTTCGCCTACGGTGAACACGGGATCGTGTTACCGCGGCTGAGCCGGGATCAGGCCAGAATGGGGGTTCTGGTGGACCGGAAGGTGGATCTCCTGCTCCCGGGGGACATCCTGGGGTTCGCCGCGCAAGGATCGGGCGTGTCGCACGTGGCGCTGTACGTTGGTGATGGTCTTTTCATTCACAGTGCTACAGGAGGTGTGAAGCTGTCCAGTCTCACCAGTGACGATCCCAATTCCCGCTGGTGGCGAGAGCGCTGGGTTGTCGTGCGCCGCATCATCAACTGATCATCGGCTGAACGACCAGGGTGGCCTGGATTCGCTGGATCGAGGAAGGAGAGGCAACCGGCCGCCTGCGGGAGATCTACGACAGGCTGGGCGGCGCGGGAATCGACCACATTCTCAAGATCCACTCGCTAAGCCCGGAGTCTCTCGAGGGCCACTACCGCTACTACGAGCACATCATGCGGGGGCCGTCGGGTCTCTCGCGGGCGGAGCGCGAGATGATCGCGGTGGTGGTCTCGGCGGCCAACGACTGCCACTACTGACTGCGCCACCACGGGGCGGGTCTCCGCAAGCTCCTAGAGGATGACGCCAAGGCGCGCGCGATCGAGGTTGATTACCGTCTGGCGCCCTTGTCCGAGCGCGAGCGGGCGATCCTGGACTATGCCGTGAAGCTCACCCAGGCTCCGAACGGAATGAGGTGGGAGGACGTAGAAGCGTTGAGGCGCGTCGGTCTCGGAGACGGGGAGATTCTGGACGTCTGCCAGGTGGTGGCATACTACAACTATGTGAACCGCTTGGCGGAGGGTTTGGGGGTGGAACTGGAAGACCATTGGACGGGTGATTAAGCTCACTGCATACGATCACGTACTTCGGGAGTAAGAGGCATGGGGCTTCGATCGTTGAGACTCAGCGTTCTCGCGGTCTTTGTCGCTGTGGTAGCCGCGGCCTGCATCGGCTTCGAGGACGACTTCGGGCCGCCGGACGAGCAGGTCGTCGTCGATTTCAGGTCGGTCGCGGTGGGTTCGTTCCACGCGTGCGGACTCGACGAGTTCGGGTTGGCGTATTGCTGGGGCGGGAATGGGCAGTCGCAGCTCGGGGTCGCCGACGACTTCGATCGGCTGGTGCCAACGCCCGTGGCACAGGGTACCGAGGTGTTCACCGAACTGTTTCTTGGCGGCGT
>JBHIEQ010000342.1:0-3205 GCA_046760725.1 Gemmatimonadales bacterium | reverse complement strand
GTGTAGAAGCCGAGTTCGACGGCGAGGCCGATCCTGGCCGAGGCGATCAGGAGGACCCATGCGGAAAGAGGCAGTCCGGCGATCACGTTGACCTAGAGCGTCGCGGCCACCCGCTCGAAGGCGCGACCTAGCCGATCGAGCGCGTCATCCACGTCGGCCTCGGTCACCAACAGCGAGGGACCAATGCGGATGACCTGGTCGTGGAGCCCACCCGTACCGATCAGCAGCCGCTCTTCCCTGGCCGCCTCGTGTAAGGCTTTGGCCTTGCTCGGGCTCGGCGTCTTGGCCACCGGATCATCCACCAGCTCCAATGCCTGCATGAGCCCCATGCCGCGCACGTCGCCGACCCAGTCGTAGCGCTCCTTGAGCGCCTCCAGCCCTCTTCTCAACTGCGCTCCACGCTCCGCACTCCGTCGAGGGACGTCCTCGCGAACCATCACCTCGTTCGTTGCGATCGCGGCAGCCATCGCGACGGGATTCCCTCCGAAAGTGGATATCGTCCGCCCCTTCCAGGACTCCGCGATCTCAGGGCGCGTGATCGTGGCTCCCACCGGGAACCCATTGGCGATGCCTTTGGCCATCACGATGACGTCAGGCACCACCTGCCAGTGCTCGATGCCGAACCATTTGTCACCCGTGCGACCGAACCCGGCTTGCACCTCATCGCAGACGAACAACCCTCCATGCCGGTGGATCACTTCCACCATGCGCTGGAAGTATCCGGGAGGTGGTACGACGTACCCCGCGACACCCTGTATCGTCTCCGCGAAAAACGCAGCCGGTGCACCGTTGGTGACGGTGAGAATCACATCCTCGAGATCCTGCGCGTAGGCGTCGAGGCACGACTCGTCGCAGGGCGACCCGTAGGGGCAGCGGTATGGGTTGGGTGAGACTACATGCTTGATTCCCGGAACGGAAGCCGGCAGCGGCCGCCAGGCCGCATGTCCGGTCAAGTTAGTGGCTAGCACGCTGCGGCCCGAGTAGGAGTGACGCAGAGCGACGATCTCGCTCCGACCCGTGTACTGGCAGGCCAGCATCACGGCGGTCTCCACCGCCTCGGTCCCGCTGTTGGTGAAGAACGTCTTGGTGAGCCTGCCTGGCGCGATATCCGCGAGCCGCCGTCCCATCTCCACCTGGTTCTCGGTGAGATACAGCGTAGAGGTATGGCCCAGCTTGGCCGCCTGGCGCTGGATTGCCTCCACCACCTCAGGATGACAGTGTCCCAGGGCGGTTGTGAGGATGCCGCTGAAGAAGTCCAGGTACTCGCGGCCTTCCGCATCCCGTACGCACATCCCCTCTCCGCCCACCAGCACGAGCGGCTCCTGGTAGTACGGTCGAGCGCACTGGAAGAGGAACTCGTTGTAGCCGCCTATGACCTCATTGCCTGTCATCGCCTCGATTGCCTCCGCCGTCCGACCCCGGGAGCCTTGGGAGCCCCGGGCTTGCGCCCGGGGTTAGGGGTTTGCGCCCGGGGTTAGGGGTTTGCGCCCGGGGTTAGGGTTAGGGTCACCATCGGGATACTACGACTCTCTTGTCCGTGTAGAACTCGATCGCGTCCTTCCCCTGCGCCTTGAGATCCCCGTAGAACGAGCCGCGCGAGCCACCGAACGGGAAGAACGCCATCGGGGCCACAACCCCGATGTTGATCCCTATCATGCTGATTCCGGCGCGATAGCGGAACTCGCGAGCGGCCTTGCCGCTCGTGGTGAAGAGCGAGATCGCGTTGCCGTAACGGTTCCGGTGGACCAGGTCGATGGCCTCCTCGAGAGACCGGGCGCGCGTCAATCCCAAGACGGGACCGAAAATCTCCTCGCTCCCAATCGACATCGAGGGCGTGACCTTCTCCATGACCGTAGGCCCGACCCAGTTGCCTTCGGGAAACCGCTCAACCGTAGCGCCCCGGCCGTCCAGCAGGAGGTCGGCTCCGCTTCGCTCTCCCTCATCCACGTAACGTACGATGCGCTCCTTGTGTGCGCGCGAGATCACCGGCCCCATGTCCGTGTCGCTCTCCAGACCCGAGCCGAGCCGTAGTGTCCGAGCGCGTTCCAGCAGCCGGCCCCGCACCGGCTCATAAGCCTCACCCACGCCGACCACCACACTTCCGGCGAGACAGCGCTGACCCGCAGAGCCAAACGCGGAGGAGGCGATCGCTTCGCTAGTCATATCCGGCTGGGCATCGGGAAGCACGATCATGTGGTTCTTGGCACCGCCCAGCGCCTGGACACGCTTTCCGGTCTCTCCGGCCTTGGCGTAAACGAAACGCGCCGTCGCGCTGGAGCCCACGAACGAGACACCTTTCACGTCGGGATGCTCCAGCAACGCCCCGACCGCTTCTTTCCCACCATGCACCACGTTCAGGACGCCCGGCGGCAGCCCCGCCTCTGTTGCAAGATCGACCACCTTCTGGTGCGTGAGCGGATCCTGCTCGCTCGGCTTGAGGACCACCGTGTTACCGGTGGCCACGGCGTAGGGCCAGAACCAGAGCGGAATCATCACGGGGAAGTTGTAGGGCGTGATCACGGCGAACACGCCCAGCGGCTGCCGCACGGTCTCGCAATCGATGCCAGGCGCGATGTCTTCCAGGGTCTCGCCCATCATGAGCGTCGGGATGCCGCAGGCATGTTCAACGTTCTCGATTCCCCGCTGGATCTCGCCCGCACTCTCGGCCAACGTCTTGCCGTGCTCCTGCGTGAGGTTCCGTGACAGCTCCCGCTTGTGCTCGTCCAGCAGCGTCTTGAGGTGGAACAGGACACGGGCGCGCTCGACGGCAGGCGTGCTGCGCCACTCTGGAAAAGCCCGTGCCGCGGCCTCGACCGCGGCGGCCACGTCTGCCGAGGTCGAGAGCGGCGTGCGCGCGAGAGACTCGGCCGTCAACGGGCTCCGGACGTCGAGGAACTCGGTGGTCGATGACGGCGTCCAGCGACCGGCCACGAAGTTGTGGATGACGTCAGTGGATACCGCACTCATGGTCGCATGGTGAACTCCCGGGCAGGAACTTGGTGCTTCGACCGTCGCGCCGCCAGGCTGGCGTGCGGCGCTCCCTGACCAGCCGATCTAGCTCGTCCAGCCCGTAACCGTCCAGCTGTGCCGGCTGCCGCCGGTCCCTTGACGCGCACTTGACAGGCGCGCGAGAGATTGGCCCCGGAACCGGCCCCTTCACTTATGACGACGTCGTTCGACTCAATCACGAGAAGCGAGGGCAGGG
>JBHIEQ010000341.1:0-3244 GCA_046760725.1 Gemmatimonadales bacterium | reverse complement strand
ACCATCCACCATAGTCCGTAGTCGTACGGGCCTTGCCCGATCGTGCTGCCTCCCTGCGGGGATCCCCGACACCGAGTCCTTCGAGCAAGACGGATGCCGGGATCTCTCGGATTTCCAACACGATGTGGGAGGCGAGGTTACGCGACCGGGCCCGGAGAAGTGGGCACGATGGCGTGGCGAGAACGCGCCCTCCCAGGGGCATATGGCGCGCCCGCCAGAGGGCGCGCGACTCGGCGCACCGCGGTGGGGAGATCCCCCATGACCCCGAAAACCCATGCACCAGGTGCAGGGTGATAAGTCTCTGCGGTCCAGCACCATAGAGTAATCCGGAGCGCAGGGCACGTGCCGTGCACAATGCCTGAGCGGTAGCCCAAGGAGCGCACGATGTCCAATTGCGTGCTGGTCGATGCCGTGTACGCGTCCTCTGCCATCCCGGGCCTGTTCGAGCCCCTGCGACTCGGCGATTACATGTTGGTGGACGGCGGTTGGGCAGAGCCCGTTCCCGTGAACGCCTGCCACCATCTTGGAGCGATCCACATTCTCGCTGTCGACGTGCCGACCCCACCGGTGCCGCCGACCCGCCCCGGAGCCCTGACGACGGCTCTGCAGGCCGACTCGATTGCCCGACAGCTGCTCGAGGAGGCGCAGCTACGTGAAGCCGACTTCGTCATCCGTCCGCGCGTCACCGTGGGGCATTTCGCAGACTTTAGCGATCCGGAGGGATTGATCGCTGCGGGCGAGCAGGCTGCCGAGGAGGCCTTATCGGGTATCGTAGCGGTACTCGAGCGGCATCAGTCACTGTTCGTTCGGGCACCCGCAGCCGCGTGACGGGATTACCGTGCTGAGGGACTGCCGAGTCAGCGTTGTGGGAGCTGGGCCTGCCGGCCTGGCTGCGGCGATCGAGCTGGCCCGCCACGACGCGGTCGTGACCGTCTACGAGCAGCACTTGGAAGTCGGGGCGCGATTCCACGGCGACTTCCAGGGGTTGGAGAATTGGACGACGCCCGAGGATGTGCTGGCATGGCTTGAAGGTCTGGGTCTCAGCCTGGGCTGTCCGTACCGGCCGACTGACACGGTGACTCTGGTGGATCCCTCACTCCAGACCTGGTGCGTCCGCGCCGACCGACCCCTGCTGTATCTGGTCCGGCGCGGATCGGAGGCCGGTTCGCTCGATCGGTGTCTGCGCCGGCAGGCCGAGGCCGCCGGCGCCCGGATCCTCTTCGGCACCCGAATCGACCCTCGCGAGCTGTCCGGAACGGTGATCGTGGCGACTGGGCCGTGCGATAGCCAGGCGGTCGTGGCGGGAATCGTGGCCGATACCCCCTATCCAGACCAGGTGGTCGCCATCGCCCGGGACGCGCTCGCGCCGAAGTGCTACGCCTATTGTGTGATCTGGAACGGCCGGGCGACGGTCGCGTCGGCCCTCGCGCGTGACTTCCAAGCTGCCTGGGAATGCTTCGAGCGGGCGCGTGCCGCGTTCGCGGAAATCGGTCTCGGGGACTTTCGCCGCGAGCGGCGTTTCGGTGGCCGGGCGCATATCTGTCTCGGCCGTCCGCTGGAATACCAGGGCAGGCTATATGTCGGCGAGGCAGGCGGACTCCAGGACTACCTCTTGGGTTTCGGACTGCGCTACGCGTTGCTTTCCGGCCATCTCGCGGCTCGTGCCATCCTGACCGGCGAATCGTATCGGGAACTGGCGCGCCGACACCTGGGTGACGGATTCCGCGCCGGCTTCGTGAACCGGCTGCTCTACGACCACCTGGGCAATTCCGGCTACCGCGGGCTCATCCGCTGGGTGGGCCGCGCCTCCGACGTTCGGACGCGCGCCCGGCGGGCATATTCGTTGACCTTACTGCACCGGGTCTTCTTGCCGTTGGCTGAGGGTCTCGCCAGCCGGGGTGGAGGAAGCCTGAGCGGAAGACGACATAGTTAGGTTGGGAAGTGACTACACGCTACAACGAAGGAGGAAGAAGTGTTATTCGTGACGCTACTCGTTAGCGCGACCGCAATTGAGCTGCCGGCAAATCCGGCGGCGTTCGATGTCTTTCGGATGCGTCAGGACACCGCGTACTCGTCCCAAACTAGCCGAGGCACGGTTACCCTCGAGGTGCGCCCGGCGTGGAAGGACGGCGGACTCGAAGTGCACATTTCCGCCAACACCCACTCGGTGGATCTGAGCACTCTGGATCTGAAGGATCTCGCCCGCCTGGTCGTGGGAGATACGGCTCTATCGCCGGAGTCGGCGGGTGCACTCAGCGGGCATCACGCGGAGACCAAGCTGCTGTTCCCGCTTGAGGAGCGACCCGAAAGCTTTGCGATCGAGATCCGTGACGTGCCGGATGTACCGCTACGGGTTCTCAAGTGGCCGGAAGCCGGACTCTAAGCGTCTCCGCGCGACCCGTCGCGTCGTTATGGCTCCCGGGCGCTGCCTTCCAGCTCGTATCCGGCCGCCGCCCAGGCCCGCATCCCACCGGTCAGATTGAACACATTGGTGTAGCCGAGCGATGCCAGGGCCGACGACGCCTGCGTGCTCATGTGACCGCTGCGGCAGTATAGCACAATCTTGGCCCCCTTGTCGCTGGGGACCTGATCCAAGTTGGCCTCGATCTGGTCAAATGGAATGCTCGTGTCGGTCCCAGGGATGTCGCCAGCGTACGGAATGTGCACGTTTACCAGTGTGAAGTCTTTCGATTCCATCATCGCAGCCAATTGCTGAGGCGTGATGTCCTGGTAGGTTATCGACGCCTGGGTCTCGGTGCCCTCTCCGCCCGCTGCCGAGACGGCTTCCTCGAGGGGACCTACGTCGTGCTCTTCCCCGCCTTGTCCGCACGCCATGAGTACACCGCTGCCCACGGACAACATCCACAGCAGCCTGCCTGTTTTCCGCATACCAGCCTCCTCGCAATGATGTGAAAGGATGGTAATTCGCAATCCCACATCGTCTCAACCTGCGCGCCGTCCGCGGCGCCCCTGACCGCTGGAACCCGACGCCGTGCGAACGCGTTACACATTTGCAGACCACACAGCCTCCCGGGAGGCGACCGATGCCACATTCAGCTCGACACCTCGCCCGCAGCGCTGTCCTCGCCGTGCTGTTTCCAGTGTTCGGTTGTTACGGGACAGGCGGCACCCCTTCGGAGCCACCCGCGGGACCGAATCAAGTGTTCGTCGAGGACAATCTCTTCAACCCCGAGAGCATCACGATAACTGCAGGCGACACCGTCACATGGACCTGGAAGGGCAG
>JBHIEQ010000340.1:0-3245 GCA_046760725.1 Gemmatimonadales bacterium | reverse complement strand
CCGGTCCAGCACCTCGTTTTGCCGTGAGAGCTTCTGGTCCAGGGACTCGATGCGCATAGACAGCTCCGCCCGGAACCGATCCACCTTCGCATGCAGGGCGTCGAGGCGCCTATCAAGGCTGTCGAACCGCCCCCCAAAACTCTCCACGCGACCTTCCAATCTCGCGACCCGCTCCTCCAGAGCCAGCTTAGACACGGTGACTACTCTCGCAAAGGTCCGGTGTTGCACCGTTAGCGCCGCACAATCCCGGACAGGATGAATGTACGGCGTGTCGAAATGGTGGGCAAAACGCCGTATCGTGGTACGAAACCGTGCGCGAGGTCGGCGGTCGCAGCGGAACCACCCGCCGAACATCGGAGTTTCGCTAGATGAGGTAGCTCCTGCTTGGTCGAGAGTAGCGGGTCCACGCTAATCGAATGACGACACACCGCACGTTGGCACCGGGCCGGCCGTCGCTCGTCCTCGTGGCACTGGTCTTCTTGGCCGGTGGGACGGGGCAGGGTGTGCGGACCTGTCCACACCACACCGGGTCTGCGTCTCAGCACGCTTCGCACACCGGTACGTCCGAACCTACCGCTCCGTCGGCACCGTGCACGTGCATCGGGACTTGCCATCTCACTTCTGCGACGCCGGTCCCCGCGGGATCGGTCTCGCCGCCGCTCGCCGGGCCACCGGTCGAGCGCCGCCTTGCTAATCTCATCGATGTCGTCCGGTGCGAGCGGGTAGGAGCGCCGCCGGTCGCGCGCTCACCGCCCAACTCCTCCTGATCACGTTCCACTCATGACACAACACGCACGCGGTGATGCGAGGCAGCAGTTGCCGCACGGCGCCTTCGTGTGGAACGCGTGCTTCGATCAGGAGGAGGTCGTTGATGACGTGCAGCAACTCATGGAAGCATTTGGTGGGTTTTGCGCCTTCGATCGTTCTGACCGCAGTAATCGCGCCGTCTACGGTCCTCACGCCCCCCGCAGCGGCGCAGGAGACCCACGGCCACGAGCAGGAGGCGGCGCACCATGTGGGTCTCCACTTCTCGCACCCGCTGGTGACGGAGTCGGTGTCGCCCGACACTAAGCTCCGGCTCAACGTTGCGGAGGTGTGGGGCAGCGATGCCAACGAGTCGGAAGTCGAGCTGGAGGCGGAGTACGCGTTTCACCGCTCCTTCAGCGTCGAGCTCAGCGCGCCCTACGCGGTGGTCGATCCCGAAGGCGGGGCGAGCGCTTCGGCGCTGAGCAACATCGAGGTCGCGCTGAAGTTCGGCAACTTCGCGTTCGAGGACCATGGCCTGCTATTGGGCTACGGCGTCGAGTTCGGCCTGCCCACGGGAAGTGCCGCGGAAGGGATCGGCAGCGAGCATCTATGGGAGGCCGCACCTTTTCTCAACCTGGGCTACAAGCGCGACCGAATCGAGCTGGTCAGCTTCTCGATCTTCGGTATCCCGTTCAATCAGGATGTCGATGAAGAAGTCGAGACCGAATTCTCCTACGATCTGTCGGGACTCGTCCACCTCGCGCCACAGCTTCAGGCGATGATGGAGCTGAACGGCAAGACCGTACTGAGTGGGGCGGGAGCGGGTGGGAACCAGACGCGGTTATCACCGGGTCTCAAGATCGCACCGTCAGGCAGAGTACCCCTGTTTGTCGGAGTGGGGATGACGGTGCCGCTCACCGGGCACGAGCTGGATGTGGCGGCGCGGGTATCGTTGTTCTATCACTTCTGAGAGTCGCGGCCGCCGGTGCCCGTGCAACACACGATTGAGCGTGCGCTCGGCAGGCCATCGGTCGAGCGCTCCCGTCACGATTTCGTCCATGTCGGCCCGAGCGAGCGCGTAGGGCCATGGCCGGTCGCGCGCTCACCGCCGATGCAGGGGGGTGGGGCGCGGCCGCGGGGCAAATGCCCGTGTGGAGTGCGGGAGATCCCGCTTCCAGCCCTGTTGAGTGTGGCACTCCGCGCCGAAACGCCGCGGTGAAGCGCGCCCGCGGAACCGATCTTGCGGCTCAGTTGCGCGAAGCGGCGCCCAGCCCTTCGCCTATCGATCCCTTGAGGGCACATTTCGGTCGCGATGTTACTGCTTGTCATGACGCTGCTGCAAAGCGACGGCGCAGATCCCTCCGTTTACCACGGCCGTCGCGGTGACCTCGCCGTCGCGGTTCCGCGGATCGCCACAGTCGCAACCATCGACGGCGTGCTCGACGAGCCCGCGTGGAGTCGGGCGGCCGTCCTCACGGGCTTCTCCCAGTACATACCGGTGGACGGCCCGCCGGCGAACGACTCCACCGACGTGCTCGTCTGGTACGCGCCTGACGGCATCTACTTCGGCATCCGCGCGTACGAGGCGCACGGGGTCGTCAACGCCACCCTCGCCGACCGCGACAAGATCGACGCGGACGACTACGTCCAGATCTTGCTCGATACCTTCAACGACCGCCGCCGAGCTCTGGTGCTAGGCGTCAATCCCTTCGGTGTGCAGGCCGACGGTATTCGCAGCGAGGGAACGATGGGTGCGGCAGGCGGTCCAGGGGCTGGCGGACGCATGGAGAACGTGGATCTCAATCCCGATTTCGTGTTCCATTCGAAGGGCCGGCTTACTCCGTCCGGCTACGAGGTCGAGGTATTCATTCCGTTCGAGAGTATCCGCTATCAGCCGGCCGCGACGCAGAGCTGGGCGATCAATGTTATCCGAAAGGTGCAGCACTCCGGTTACGAAGACACCTGGGTGCCGGCGCGCAGGGCCAACGCATCCTTTCTGGCCCAGTCGGGAACCCTGACGGGGCTCACCGGCCTCCGGCGCGGGCTGGTGCTCGATCTCAACCCGTTCACGACCGGCAAGGTTCTCGGCGAACCGGGTTCCGGCGGTTGGACATACGACGTCTCCCCCGAAATGGGATTCAACGCCCGCTGGGGGGTCACCACAAATCTCACGCTCGACGCCACCGTCAACCCCGACTTCTCGCAGGTCGAGGCTGACGTGGGTCAGGTGACGATCAACGAGCGGTTCGCGATCTTCTTTCCTGAGAAGCGTCCCTTCTTTCTGGAGGGGATCGAGCAGTTCGACACGCCGAACCAGCTCATCTACACGCGGCGGATCCGGAACCCGCTGGGCGGTGTCAAGCTCACGGGAAAGGTCGCCGGTACGAATGTGGGCGTCCTGTCGGCGGTGGACGACAGGAGCACGTCGGCTTCGGGTGATGACTACCCCATTCTTAATCTGCTGCGCCTGCGCCGCGACCTGGGGGACAACTCCACGC
>JBHIEQ010000339.1:0-3263 GCA_046760725.1 Gemmatimonadales bacterium | reverse complement strand
ATCACGTGGTTCACCGCCATCCAGAACGCGCCGTCCTGGCCGGCGTGCACCGGTATCCACCAGTCGGCGTAACGCGACACCTGGCTCAGATCGGGGGAGAGTACCACCAGCTTCGTGCCGTTGTGCCGCGCCTCGGAGGCGAAATGAACGTCGGGCGTGCGGGTCATGTTGAGGTTCGACCCCATCACCACGATGTACTTCGCCTTGTACCAGCTCGCGCTCTCGCAAACATCGGTTTGCTCGCCCCACACCTCGGGCGACGCGGGAGGCAGATCGCTGTACCAGTCGTAGAAGCTGAGATTCACGCCGCCCATCAGCTGAAGGAACCGCGAGCCGCCCGCGTAGCTCAGCATCGACATGGCGGGAATAGGCGAGAAACCGATCACGCGATCCGGTCCGTGACGCTTGATCGTGTAGATATGGGCGGCCGCCTGGATGTCCAACACTTCGTCCCACGAGGCGCGGCGAAAACCACCCTTGCCGCGCGCCCTCTGATAGCTGGCGCGCCGCTCGGGATCCTCCACGATCGATGCCCACGCATCCACCGGATCGCTGTGCTCCGCCCTGGCTCGCCTCCAGAGATCGGCCAAAACGCCGCGAATGTAGGGGTACTTCACGCGGATGGGACTGTAGAGATACCAGGAGAACGTCATCCCCCGCTGACAGCCCCTGGGCTCCTCCAACGGGATCCCGTCCTCGAGCGCCGGGTAGTCGGTGGCCTGCAGCTCCCAGGTGACGATCCCGTCCTTTACATAGATCATCCAGCTGCAGCCGCCCGTGCAGTTGACTCCGTGCGTGCTCCGCACCGTCTTGTCGTACTGCCAGCGATTGCGATAGAACTCCTCCCACAGCCTGGTGCGGGGATCGACCACGTCCTTGATCCAGCTCATTCAGTTCCTCCGATCAGGGGTCGTCGCACCTCCCCGAGGCGCCGGCGCCAGATTACGCCGCCGAACACCGTGAGGAGCGCCATCCCGGCCAGCCCCACGAACACGAAGAAGGGCAGAGACGTGGCCGCCGCACCCCCCTCTTGGCCGATCTCGTTCAGAAAGGCGGTGAGGTCGCCGACCTCCTGAGTCGTGAGCGGCCGTGGGCCGAACACGCTCTGCATCGCGGGAAACGGTGAGTTGGCGATCACGAGCCGCAGCCCGTCACCATAGCTCGACGCCGCCTGCGTGAGGTCCTTGCCCAGCGTACCGCCCCCGAGACCACCGAGGCCACTCACGGTGTGGCAGGAGATGCAGGCCGCTCCGCCCTGCTCCAGGCGCCGTTCCCCCGTGAAGAGCAGGCGCCCTGCCGCCGGGTCGCCCTGGACGACGGGAACCGGCGCCGCCGCGGCCGCGGCGCCGCCGCCGGCGAGATAATCGAGGATCGCCGCAGCTTCGGCCGGGCTCACTCCCAAGTTCGGCATCGGGACCGTGTATTCGGCCAGGAGCGCGTTCGCGATCGAGTCGCCTTCGGCGAGAAGCCGGTCCGGAGCCGTGATGAATGCCGTGAGCCACGCTCTGTCACGGCGCTCATTGATGCCGGCCAGACCGGGGCCGATGATTCGGTCGGTTCCGGGACTGTGGCAAGCGGCGCAGCGAGTCTCGAACAGCTGGGCGCCGGCGGCCGACTGCGCACCAGCCCCCTGCGCCACCGCGGGCGAGGGGCTAGGGAAAGCAAAGAGCACGGCTAGTCCGAGCGCCCAGCGAATCGGTGTCATGACCCCCCTCCACTGGCCCGAGGTATCGCGACGTCGAGGTCACCCGCGCGTTCCGCGAACCGCTCCAGCGTGATCTCGTCGAACACCGATGCGAGAGGCGGCAGCACAGCCTTCAAGTAATCGTGGAGCGGGCAGGGATCGACGTCTCCGCAGCGGCCCTGCCAAAGCCAGCAGTGCTGAAACACCTGGGCGCCCTCGACGCTCTCCAGCACCTCGCGCAGGGTGATGGAGCCGGGGGGGCGCGCCAGGACGTACCCGTTCCCCGGCCCCCTCGTCGCCACGAGCAGCCCGCTGCGCGTGAGCTTGTGGAGGATCTTGGCGAGGAAAGCGCCTGGCAGCCCGGTCGCCTCTGCGATCTCGGCCTGCGTAATGACAGAGAGTGCAGGTTGGACCGCTAGAAAAGCCAGGGCCTTGAGGGCGTATTCGCTCTCTCTCGTCAGGTGCATGTTCAGTGTAAACCGGACAATCCCGGTGGAGATTGTCCTCAAACGTCTGGGACGGATCGTGCGGATTTCGTTAACTCGAGATGAACGTTCCTTCATACAGAGTGCCGCACGATCGCCCGAGCGCCGTCGCTTCAGCCACGGGCCAGCCCAGCTCTATCACTCCCGCGTCCGGCCCTCAATTTTCACGGTACCCCGAAAGCGATGAGACTCCTGCAAGCCGAGGTACCCATGCGATACGCTCTCGCGGCAGTTCTGGCCGGCGCCGCCACCCTCCCCGCCACAGCGCAGGACACCGTCCGCTTCACGCCCACAGTGGGCTACCCCACCTTCGCCGTGCGCGAGCCCGTGCTCACCATTCGACCCAACACGATCCTGATCTCGAATACCGTGTTCGGCGAGTACTACACGGAGGAAGGTGGCGCATTTCCGGGAGAGGCGGGGCCGATCTACGTGGAGGGTGCCACGACGAGCGACATGCTGGTCGTGAAGGTGCTGCGCGTGAGACCCAACCATGAGTTCGCGGCTTCCCGCATCTACTCCGATTTCGGCGGCCTCGCGACCGATGCGCGCGTGCGGTTGCTCAATGAGCCCATTCCGCCCAGGCGCTACCTATGGCGCATCGATGCCGAGAACATGACCGGCACCACCGAGCTGCCCGACAGTCCGATGGAGAGCGTCACGATCGACCTGAGGCCGATGCTCGGGCGGGTGGCGGTCGCTCCGCGCGGGGAGGAGGCGTTCAGCGGCCTCTGGCCCGGAGATTTCGGAGGCAACCTCGACGCGCCCGAGCTGAGAGAGGGAACGACCGTCTATCTCCCGATCTTCCACGACGGCGCCTACTTCTACTTCGGCGACGGGCACGCTCGGCAGGGCCAGGGTGAGGTGGCGGGCACGGGCCTCGAGACCTCGATGGACGTGGTCCTCCACATCGATGTCGTGAGGGGGAAAGCGATCGACTGGCCCAGGCTCGAGGACGAGGATTACATCATGGTGGCGGGGAGCGCGCGCCCGCTTATCGACGCGTTCCGTTTGGCGCACGTGGAGCTCGTCGAGTGGCTCGAGGAGTACGGCATCGGTCGCTGGGACGCTTACCAGCTCCTGGGGCAGTTGGC
>JBHIEQ010000338.1:0-3275 GCA_046760725.1 Gemmatimonadales bacterium | reverse complement strand
CTCGGTCTTCGTCGTCGGGCGGGCGTCGTACTGCGGCGTCTACTGCGGCGGCGGGGCCAGCATCGGCCACCGGCGATCTAATTGCTAGGAAGGAATTCGCATAACTACCGAGACGTGAAGCTGCCGTGAGATTCTTGTGAACCTAATGTGGAGTGATTTGCTCGGCTTGATGCCCGCGAGTTCTGCAAACCATTTGCAGACCAACAGGAAGGGACGGCACGGGGCTCCGAGTGGCAACGACACGCACGTTCGGAGCTATCTTCTACCCCACCGCCCGATCCAAACTCCGATACTGTACCGCCTCACTGACATGCGCCGGCTCAATCGTCTCGCCACCCGCGAGATCCGCAATGGTCCGCGCGATCTTCAACTCGCGGTGAGACGCCCGCGCCGAGAGTCGTAGCCGGTGGATCGCCGTCTTCAAGAGCGCATCCGCCGCCTCGCTCACCCGGCAAAACGTTTTGAGATCCTTGGGTCCCATGTGCGCGTTGGCAAATACACCCGGCCGATTGGCAAACCGTTCGAGCTGACGCTGCCGCGCCGTGTTCACGCGTTCCCGAATCCCCGCACTCGGCTCCCCGCTCCGCTCCACTGACAACTCCTTATACGGCACGGCGGGCACCTCTATGTGAATGTCGATCCGGTCAAGCAGCGGCCCTGAAATCCGCGACAGGTAGCGTTCGACTTCGAGTGGTGAGCAGGCACATGACCGTGCGGGATCGCCCCAAAACCCGCACTTGCACCGTTGCGTTGCCTTTTTGCGGTGTCCACCTGCGAGGACAAAGACCCCTACCAGCAGCGTATCCGCGGGAACTCCACACGTTGGGCGATCATCTCCGGAAGCGCAGACTGGATTTGGGGTTGCTGCAGAAGCAGGTTGCTCAGCGGCTCGGCGTGAACGACAACACCGTGACCAACTGGGAACTCGGCCGCAGCGAGCCCGGGCTACGGTTCATCCCTCGGATCCTGGAGCTACTCGGCTACACCCCGTTCGACAATCAGCGGGATTCATTACCCATCCCCGAACGGCTCAAGGTCTACCGCCGGATTCACGGGCTGTCTCAAGGGGCGGTCGCCGCCCGGCTTGGCATCGATCCAAGCACGCTGGCTCGGTGGGAGAGCGGGAGGAGCCGCCCGGACAAGAAGCACTCCGAGAGGATCGAGGCGTTCCTAGCGACCCCCTAGACCCCGGACGCGGCCGCCGGGTCAGTCCATTCCCACCCATCGGGACCGCGACCAGCCTTAGGAGCTGGTAACGGGAATCACGGCATATGCCACAAGCTCCGTCAGGACGGGCAGTTGCCGGGTCGGGGGATATTCGGTGGACCTGAGTCTGGACCCGCGCGAGCCAGTGCCGGTGACGATTCTTGTGACAACGTCCGTTAACTCGTTGTGCCACAATGGGCACCATCGGCCTCGAAGGCCAGCCTGCCGAGTGCGGCTCGCAATTGAAGCCACATGAGTCTCGAGAGCCGCCTCCGGCAGATGGTGAAAGCCCTGCCTGAACAGGAAGGTGTGGGACCGCAAGTACGGGCAGGGTTGTGTCCTACAGGACCCGCGCCAGGTAGCCGACAGGCGGACCGCGGGTTGGGTCTGTACCCCGCAGAGGGGGTCAGGACCCCTCATGTTTCAGCAACGATGAACTCACCGACCTTCTCCGCTGGAGGAGCCGATGCTCGCCCGTCGCAATCTCGGCGACGGTGAGACGCCTAAACGCCTCACTACTCGAAGCGCCGACGACCACCGCCTCTTCCTCGGCCACGACCCTTCTCGGGACGCGGCCGAGCCTCATTGACGGTGAGCGCTTGTCCCTTCAGGTCCTTGCCGTTCAAGCCTTCCATCGCGGACTGAGCTTCAGCCGTACCGGGCATCTCTACGAAACCGAATCCTCTTGATGCACCAGTGGACTTGTCCGTTATGACATTGGCAGATGCGACCTGCCCGAAAGCCTCAAAGGCGTGTCGCAGATCCTCAGCAGTGACGTCCTTAGACAGGTTCCCTACGTAGATATTCACTCTGACTCCTCACCTTGTCACGAAAGTTCACGCAGGAAGTCTCGCGCAACAAGGGATCCATGTGTTGCGCAACTGGTGCCTTAGCGGCTCTATCAGTGTCTACGTGTGTTTGGGCTACTCGATCACTCGATGACCCCGAGGACCTCAGATTCTTCGATGACGAGGTACTGCTGGCCGTGGAGGGTGACCTCCATACCACCGTACTTCTCGTACACGACCCTTTGCCCGACCTCAAGCTCCATCGGAACCCGCTTGCCCTTCTCGATGCGACCCGGTCCGGTGGCGATGACCTCTCCCTGCTGCGGCTTGTCCTTCGCAGTGGCGGGGATGTGCAGGCCACCTCGTAGCTGCTCGGTTTCCTCGAACGGGCGAATCACCACCCGGTCAGCCAACGGATGGATCTTCACCTTCGACGTGCTCTTCCGAGCCGGGGTCATGAGCCTATGCCTCCACCAACGCAAGGCGCGAGTGATCGACAAGCTCGGGGTGCCGAGTCACACGAGGCCAAGTGGGGCCAACAAGAATGCTCCAACATCAGTCATGCTCGGCCTGCTCGGCAGCCCGGCGCGCCAACGCTGCCAACGGCGATCCAACGCCATCGAGCGTCGCAGCGGTTGCCAGGAGGCGCAACACCATCGCGATCTGGTCTTCCGGCACGTTTGCAGCGCGCATGATCTGACATGCTTCCTTCACGTCCTCCGCTGAGTACCCCGTTTCTCGGGCCAGCCGCATGACGGCACTGTTGTCCATTTCCCGCCTCCGCTCAGCTACCGTGCGCGGCGGGGGTTGCTTATTAGGTGGCGCATTGGGGCAGGCCTCAGCAGCGCGTGGCCAGCAGCAGCAAGTGGTCGTTCCGGGCGGTGACAGCGGAGGGATCATCGAAGTTCGCCCTCACCTGAGCTTCGAACACCGCGAGTGCCTCCTCGAACTCCTCCGGCGAGTAGAACCAGAACGTGGAATAGCAGCCGCTCCGAGCGTGATAGAGCAGCCGGGACAGGAGGGTCGCGCTCATGGTCCAGGGTATCTCGCGCAGCTCAACCGCCTCAAACTGGCTCGCCGCCTCGACGAGGCCTGCACACAGCGTCCTTTCGGTGTAGAGCCGCGTTTCGCGTTCGGTGAAGTGCGGGAAGAATCGACCCCAGATAGTACGCTCGTTCTGCTCCGGCGTGCGCGTATAGACGATGAGCCGCCCACCTGCGCGCAACACGCGGGCGGCCTCCGTGAGGAAGCCTCTCAGATCGAAGTGGTGCACCGCGTTGA
>JBHIEQ010000337.1:0-3291 GCA_046760725.1 Gemmatimonadales bacterium | reverse complement strand
GAGATCAACCGCACCGTAGGCAACATCTATCTCGGCAGGGTCGAGGCGGTCCTGCCCGGGATGCAAGCCGCGTTCGTCGATATCGGCACCGAGAAGAGCGCCTTTCTTCACGCGTCCGACCTGTTGGAGGATGACGAGGACGTAGAGGAGGGCGACGGGAACGGTCGGCGGGGCGGCCGGAAGCTCCCCAACATCTCCGAGCACCTCAAGCGCGGCGAGAACACCCTCGTCCAGGTCACCAAGGAGCCCATCGGCAACAAGGGTCCGCGGGTCACCCGCCAGGTATCGCTGGCCGGGCGCTTTCTGGTGTACATGCCGTTTGCGTCAAAGGTGGGTGTGAGTCGCAAGATCGATTCGCGCGAGGAGCGGGCGCGACTTAGGCAGATGGTCGCCAAGGCCAAGTCGGGGGACTCGGGTGGGGTGATCGTGCGAACCGTCGCCGCCGATCTCACGCAGGATCTGGTGAAGCGCGAGCTGAAGTCGCTGGTGGGCCAATGGAAGAAGATCAAGCGCAAGGCTCACGCGCTGCGCCACAAGGCGCCTGCCCTGATTCACGAGGAGCGGTCGCTCGCGAGCGGCATCGTACGGGATCTCCTGAGCGAAAAGGTAGATCGGCTGATCGTCGATTCGCGGCAGGTCTTCAGTGAGATCAGGAAGTACCTGAGACAGGTCGATCCCGATCTTCTGGACCGGGTACTGCTGCACAGAAATGGCGTTCCACTGTTCGATGAGTTCGACATCGAGACCGAGATCAGGGCCCTGTTCAATCGCCGAGTGGATCTGCCCGTGGGTGGGTATTTGATCATCGAGCCCACGGAGGCATTGGTGTCGATCGACGTGAACACCGGTGGCTACACGGGCCGCAAGGATCCCGAAGCGACGATTCTCAAGACGAACCTCGAGGCCGCGCGCGAGATCGCTCGGCAGCTCAGGCTCAGGGACGTGGGTGGCATAGTGGTGATCGATTTCATCGACATGGAGTCTCAGGCCAACCGGGATCGGGTGCTGCACGAGCTCAAGACCCATCTAGGGCGCGACCGAGCCCGCACGAGGGCCTTCGAGGTCTCGGAGCTGGGGCTCGTGGAGATGACGCGGCAGCGCGTGAGGCCGTCCCTGTGGGATTCGATGGCGACCGACTGTCCCGCCTGCGACGGCACCGGCAAGGTGTTCCGGCCGGAGGTGGTGGTACGGCGGCTGGAACGGGCTCTAAAGCGGGTGGCGAGCACCAAGGAGGAGCAGCGCGTCACCGTGCGGCTCCATCCCGAGGTGGCGCTGTATCTGGTGGAGCAGGAGCCGGGTTTCTTGAAGGAGATGCGCAAGGAGACCGGTATAGATCTCGAGATCAGGGACGATCCCGTGACCGAGCTGGACCAGTATCGGTTGGTGTCGCAGCCCGCGGGCCGCGATGTGACCGAGAGGTATGCGGTGGCTTGAGGGGTCGCAGCCCCACTTGACCAGGATGCGGACCGTCGGTAGTGTTCGCGCGCCATGACGTACGCGATTTTCCGAGCCGCCGGCCAGCAGTTCCGGGCCCAGAAGGGTGACGTGATTCGCATTCCCAAGTTGGAGGGCAAGCAGGGGTCCAAGGTTACCTTTGGGGAGGTGCTCCTCACCAACAGCGGCAAGAAGGTGAGGGCAGGCCAGCCCACGGTGAAGGGTGCGGCGGTCACGGCTCAGATAGTGCGGCACGGCAAGGCCGAGAAGATCGTTGTGTTCCGCTTCAAGCGGCGCAAGAACTACCGCAAGAAGACGGGGCACCGCGAGCAGTTCACGGAGATCAAGGTCACGGACGTGAAGGTGGGGGCGTAGGGCCGGAGGGCGCCGGGCGGAGTGAAGGTGATGGGAGAGAACCGAAAGCGTCTCGTCATGCCGTTACGTGTTACGAGGTGCAGCGTGCTGAGGATCTGACATGGCTCACAAGAAAGGCGTAGGTTCCAGCAGAAACGGTAGGGACTCGCAGCCCAAGTTCCTCGGGGTGAAGCGCTTCGGGGGTCAGGTTGTGAGGGCGGGGAACATCCTCGTGCGCCAGCGCGGCACGAAGTTCCATCCGGGGCGGAACGTCAGCCGTGCCAAGGACGACACGCTGTTCGCTCTGATCGACGGGGTGGTGAAGTTCGAGCGGCGGGACAAGAAGCGACAGAAGGTGAGCGTGTATCCGGTGGGGGTGTAGCGCCGACGGCTAGTGCTTCAGCCACAGGGGCGGCCGGTGGGCGAATCGGCCGCCCCTTTCGTGTGTGCGCGCAACTACGTTACTCCTCGGCGGCAAAACGATGAGAACCGTCCAGGCGCCAGTCCACATGTTTCGGCATGTGCTACGCTTGCCCTCTCGGCCGAGGAGGTCTCATACTATGCACATGCCCGACGCGGCGCGTCGTTACACGGTGGAGGAGGTGCTCGCGTTCCCGGAGGACGGGAACCGGTACGAGTTGGTGCACGGGGAGTTGCTGGTGACCCCCGCACCCCGTGCGAGGCACCAGGCGCTTCTGGGGGATCTGTACTACGAGCTTCGTGCCTATCTCGAACGGGTGGGAATCGGGCGCGTCTTCTTCTCGCCTGCGGACATCACGTGGGACGATGAGACGCTGGTGCAGCCCGATCTGTTCGTGGTCCCAGAGGGCCAAGTGAGCGACGACTGGCGCACCTACAAGACACTGCTTCTTGCGGTAGAGATACACTCGCCCGGCTCCGGTCGCGCTGATCGTGTCGTCAAGCGGCAGCTGTATCAGGAGCGGCGGGTAGAGGCGTATTGGATCGTGGATGCCGATGCCGCACTGGTCGAGGTCTGGCATCCTGATGATGAGCGGCCGGAGATCGTGAGCGATGTGCTGAAGTGGAGGGTGGGTCAGGAGGCGGAGGTGTTGGAGATCGAGCTGAAGCGGTTGTTCGGCGCGTTGCCCGGGTAATGGGTGGCGCGCGCAGATCTCGGTCTAATCATCAGTCCCGCTTCCCTCGGTTCACTGCGAGGCAGCTTGCACCGCCGGTGGGGCCTGGAAGGTCATCCCGCCCACGACTAAGCTCGGTGTGAGCATATTCCGGGATCCTGTGAAGCCGAGCCCGAGCTGGCCCTGGCTGTTGGCGCCCCAGCAGTACGCCGTGCCGTCCGCCTCTACCGCGCAGGTGTGGGAGATCCCCAGTTCGATGCTCTGGAAGGTCGAACCGTTGACCACTGCTGTGGGAGCATCGGTCTCGCTCAGAGTCCCGTTGCCCAGCTGTCCGTACGCGTTGTCGCCCCAGCAGTACGTCTCGCCGGTTCCTGTTACGCCGCAGGTGTGATTGCCTTCTGCATCAACA
>JBHIEQ010000336.1:0-3291 GCA_046760725.1 Gemmatimonadales bacterium | reverse complement strand
GAATGGCGCTGGTGACGGCGCCGGACGTCTATCAGCCCGAGGTGTTGTCGCTGATTAACGAGCTCACAGAGGCTTATCAGAAGATCGAAGGAATAGAGTACGCGACCGGATTGACGAACACCCTGGAGTTCACAGCGACGGAGTGGGGCGTGGAAGTGGGACGCCTCGTGCGCCAGGACGAGCTGCCGAAGACGGCGACGGAAGCGATGGCGCTACGGCGCCGGGTGGAAGCCAACCCGCGTCTCTCCGGAAACCTAGTGAGCTCCGACGGCACCCTCGCAGCAATCCAGCTGCGTTTTGCGAGTGGCAGTGGAGAGCCTCAGAGCAGCAACTTCGCGACCGCGCAGCGCGTTGGCCAAGTCACTGAACAGCTACTGGAGTCCCGGGGCTCGGCTGGCGAGACGGAGGTTTACTTCGGCGGCCTGCCATTCCTCATGTACAACATGACGATGCTGATCGTGGGAAACCTCACGACCCTCATCCCGCTCATGGTGGGCCTCCTTGTGCTGGTGTTGTACCTAGGCCTTCGCCGCTGGACGGGGGTCGTCTATCCGCTGGCGGTCGTGCTCGTCAGCTCAGTCCTGGTGCTCGGTGTCATGGGCGTCTTCGGATTGCAGATGGACCTGCTGTCGGGACTAGTCCCCATCGTGCTGATCGCGCTGGGGAGCGCCGACGGGATCCATTACATGAAGCGGTACTACGAGCGGCGCAGCAGCGGCGAGTCTGCTGCCGCTGCCGCTGCGGGTAGCTTCCAGGAGATCCGCATCCCGCTCATATTGACGACGATCACGACGATGGTGGGCTTTGGCAGTCTGGCGATCTCGGACTTCGCGGTCATTCGCCAATTTGGCCTGCTGACGGCGTTGGGATTATTCCTCGCACTGGTAGTAACACTCACCCTCCTGCCAGCACTCGCGGCCTTCGGGGCCGGTGCACCGCGACCGCAAACCACGAGGGTAAGGGGCAATGCGATGGACGGACTCGCGCGCGGGGTGGCGCGTGCTCCAGGGATCGTGCTGGCGGCGGGACTGGTCACCGTCGTGGTCGCGGGTACCGGCCTGCTTCTAATCGTCAAGTCGGTGGATTGGACGCTTTGCCTGAAGCGAGGGAGTTCGCCGTATCACGCCGAAATGCTGATCCGCGAGAAGTTGGGCGGCTCCTTGCCGATCCAGCTGCTCGTACGGGGTGATCTTCTCGATCCCGCTACTTTGCTCGCGATGCGCAAGCTCGAACGGCGGATGGACGCGCTGCCTCGCGTGGGCAGGAGCTACTCGCTCGCCAGTATCATCGCCGAAATGAATGCCGCGATGAACGGTCGCTACGCGATCCCGAGCACGCGGGAGGGCGTGGCCAACCTCTGGTTTCTGATCGAGGACGAAGACGAGGTCGAGCAGCTCGTGGCTGCTGGCGCGACCACGGAAGGCCTGGTGCAGGCCCGCATCACCGACTGGGAAACGGACGCCGTCATCCAGTCTGTGGAGGGAGTGGATGGGTGGCTCGAGTCGCGGACCGACCGGATGGTGGTCATCGACACCCGCGCGCTGGAGAATGTGCCGGATGCCGCAGTGCGGGAGTACCGGGCGGCGGATCTCGCCACCCAGCTACGGTGGGAGTTCGCCGGTCGGGAGGTCGAGGCTCCCTCTAGGCTCGGGGCGATAGCAAGCGCCTTTATCCAGTGGACGCCCGATGCCGCCGCGCGATCCCGGGTCCGCGACGCCGTGCTGCGCTACCTCGCGAGCCCCGAGGCCGAAGTGACGCTCGCCACGGAGCCCGCTGTGTGGCTCGCTGGGGTGCTGTCCGGCGGCGCCGCCGAGTGGGGTATCGACGCGGCGTCCGCCGACCGGGCGGTGCGCGTAGCTGCTCCCGCAATCGACGACCAGGACCGTGAAGCGCTCGCACTCTCGCTCGAGAGCGTGACCTACGATGCCGTGGGTGGGGCGCGGGTGGCAAGCGCCATGGCGGTGCTCGCGGGGGAGTCGCCGGAGATTGCGCGGGACGGCGTGTTACGACGTAACCTGAGCGGTGCTTTCTGGGAAGCTCACGGCCCGCTTGTTGTTCTCAACGATGCAGTCGCGCAGCGCTGGGGCCTGGGCGACTCCGCGGCGACCCGTGTCGTCTCGGCGACCATTGGGCGGTCGGGGATGGCCTCAGTGCTCAAGCAGATGGAAGAGGAACTGCTGCCCACGCAGGTGGAGAGCGTTCTGCTGACACTGGTCGTCGTCCTGGGCTTGCTTTCATTCATATTTCGCTCTCCCGTGGCCGGTCTGGTGATGATCATTCCGCTGGCGGCGACCATCGTGCTGAACTTCGGCGTGATGGGCTACCTATCGATCGGGCTGGACTCCTTCACGGCGATGGTGGCGTCGATCGCCATCGGCCTCGGCGTGGATTACGCGATCCACTTCACCCACCGCTATCGGCGTGAGCTGGCCGCCGCGGGCGGACGGGCGCTCGTCGCACTCACGAACACGATGAGGACGAGCGGCGTGGCGATCCTGGTGAACGCTCTGTCGGTGGGACTGGGGTTTCTGGTTCTGCTCGCCGCCGGGGGACAACATGTCCGCCGCTTCGGAGGGCTGACGTCGCTTGCCATGCTAGCCGCGGGACTTTTCACGCTGCTGTTGCTGCCGGCGCTCTATGTCAGGTATCGCCCGCGCTTTCTGCAGGTGGGCGTGCAGATTCGACAGGGCGGGGCGGACGCGCCGGCCTTGACCTCCACTCCAGAGGCTGAGCCGGTCTAGCCAACGGGTGGCGGCCGCATATGGAGGATCTGATGCGAAACGAAGACATCTCGATTGTTACGACTGCGCTTCTCGCGTTGCTCGCTGCGATGCCGGCGACAGGGCAGGACGGAGCATGGGTGCTGGAGCGTGTCGACTCGACGCTCAACGCGCCGAAAGATGTGGTCGTCACGGAACGGATGACGCTGATTGATGCCGAGGGACGTGAGAAGGTGCGCACCATGCGGATGTACCAGAAGGGCCCCGAACGGCGTCTCGTGAAGTTCATGGCGCCGGCGGATGTGCGCGACGTCGGCTTTCTCCGTCTCGCCGACGATCAGATGTACCTCTACCTCCCCGCCTTCCGGCGAGTGCGGCGCATCGCATCGTCGATCAAGAACGAAGCGTTCATGGGCACCGATCTCTCCTACGAGGATCTCTCGCGGACCCGCTTCGGGGACGACTTCCGTGTCGTGAACGCAACACCTGCGGAGCGCGGACACGAGCTCACCCTGGAGCCGTTGTCGGACGCAGACGTGAGTTACAGCCGGATTGTGATGCAAGTGCAGCA
>JBHIEQ010000335.1:0-3316 GCA_046760725.1 Gemmatimonadales bacterium | reverse complement strand
GCCAACCCGTAGCCCGCGATCACCAGCGGTCGCCGCCATCCTGCTCGGTCTGCGAGCCGTCCCGAGAACCACTTCACGACGGCGGACATCGCTTCCGAGATGCCGTCCAGCGCGCCCAGCGAAACTGCTCCGGCTCCCAGCTTCGTGGTTACGAGAGCCGGCAGCAGTGGATACACCATCTCGCTCGCGAGATCATTGCAGAAGGAGACGATGCCGAGCTGCTTGACGACGGCTGGGATGCGATCCGGCCGTGCGGCGCTATTCATTCAGACCCATACCCCACCGTATGAGGCTTACCGGCAACCCGCAGTAGCGCACGACCAGCTCATGGAACTTCCGCAGGCCGTATTCCCCGCCCGCGGCCTCGCGATACGATTCCCTGAGCTTCATGAATTCCCTGCGTCCCACGGCATATGCGAGCTGGTAGCACGGGCTTCCGCAGTAGCGCCGCACCTCGGCTTCCGCGTGAGTGCGGTCGAAGTGCAGCTTATCGGCCAGGTGTGCAATCGCTTCTTCGACACTCATGCCGCGCGTGTGTAGCCCCACGTCCAACACCACGCGCGTCGCGCGCCACAAGAGCCCGATTTTCTGGAAGAAGAGCTGGGCCGGATCCGTGTAGAAGCCCTCCTCGCCCATCATCTCCTCACAGTAGAGAGCCCAGCCCTCGATGGTGAGCGCGGAGCCCACGACTTTGCGCACGGGGCGCGGCTGCTCCAGGGTGTGCAGGAACTGCAGATGGTGTCCCGGATATCCCTCGTGCAACGCAGTCGAAGGTATGTCGTGGCTGCAATGATCCTTGAGGAGACGATCAATGGTGGCGGCGTCCGATCCCGGATCCGGTGGGGTCACGTAGAACCATCCGGTCCGGTCGCTGGAGAACGGACCGGGGGGCTGGTACGCCGCGAACGGCGTGAGCGGCCGGAGGAACTCGGGGGTCTCGATCACTTCGAGCCCGCCTTCGAGCATTGGCACCAGGCCACGTTCTTCCACGAACTTGTGCGCGCGCTCCATCTCCTCGGCGTAGGCGGCCACGAGGTTGTCGGCGCTTGGGTGATCGGCTCGAAGCCGATCGGCGAGATCCGCCCAGCTCGTCCCGGGCTCGATCTTCCGAGCCATTGCAGTGAGCTCCCGCTCCACCCGTTCTACCAGCTCTCTGCCGAAGCGCCACAGCTCGGGAGCGCTGTTTCGAAGAGCGTGTTCGTAGTGTAGGCGGAAGTCGAACCAGTCCTCGCCGATGGCGAAACCGGTGTTCTCGTTCTCCAGGAACTCGTCCTCGAGGAACTTCACGAAGTCGCGCAGGGCCTCACGCGCCTTCGCGCAATCCTCCGCCAGGTTCCCGGGCGCGGACGGGCCCAACTGCGACTCGACTCGGTCGAGCAGCGTCTCGCCCGAGCGGCCCATGTCGATCGCCGCTTCGGCGAAGATCCGCGGGCAGTCGTGGAGCGTGGCCTTCGCGTCCTCCAGGAAGCCCGGAACCGCCTGCACCCTGCCAGCTGCGGCCGTCGCGCGGTGTTCCCGAGATCGGTCGCGAAGGGCGAGCAAGAGATAGAGACCCTCGAACATGTGAGACAGCCAGAAGGTGGGGTTTCGCACGTGGGGCTGCTCGCGCTCGAAGCGGTGGATCGCCACGCGCGTGTCGTCGAGCAATGCCGTGCGGTCTATCTCGTCCTCGAGCTCGGGGGGACTGCACCACTCGAGGCTGCCAGCTGACGACTTGAGGGCCGCCACGTATTGTCTCACCGTGTCCCGGGCATACACGCCCAGCCGGCCATCGTAGTCGGTGATCCCCGCCGCGGTGGCAGCCACCGGGTCCATGTTCCATCTAAGGTCGAGACACGACTCGACCACATCGGTTAACTCCGGCGGCGGGCTCAAGAGCCGCTAGGCGCTACGCCTGACCTCGGCGATCAGTCGGTGACATTCATCCTCGCTCAGAACGCGATCGGAATCCTTCGCGGCGGCGAAGAGCGTATCGCACAGGCTTTGGTCTTCGGAATCGTAGCCATGCTCCTGGAGCCAGTACTTGACGTTTGACATCCCCGAGACCGGCGAAAGCTCGATCACCTGCCGGGCGCCGAACTGGGCGGCGGGGACGCTGGAGTACACTCTGTCGGCCAGCCAATCGTCCCCTTTCTTGCGGGCTTTGATGATGGCGGCGGCGTGCACGCCCGTACCGGTCCGGAACGCGTCGATACCCATCACGGGGTAGTTCTCCGGCAGCGGAACGCCGATGGCCGCCGCCGCCAACTCGCAGTACTCGCGGAGTTGCGACACGTCGTGGTGATGGGCGCCGAGAAGCCGCAGGTTTACGATCAAGAGATCCATCTCCGCGTTCCCCACGCGTTCGCCCACGCCCAAAGCAGTGGCGTGGACCCGATCGACACCGGCTTCTATCGCCGCGAGGCAATTCACCACGGCCAAGCCGCGGTCGCGATGGCCGTGCCAGTCGATCTTGACGTCCTCTCCGGACGGCTCCACGATCTCCTCGCGCACAAACCGCACTAGGTTGCGCACGCCCGCCGGTGTAGCGTGCCCGACCGTGTCCGCCAGGCAGATCCGCCTGGCACCCCAACGGATCGCGTTGCCGTATAGAGCCTTCAGCGTCTCGGGCTTGGCACGGGTGGTGTCCTCGGTGACGAACATCACCGGCAGACCTTCCCGCACGGCGAACGTCACGGCCTCTTCGCTCACGGCGAGCATGCGGTCCAGCGTCCAGTCTTCCGTGTATTGGCGAATGGGGGACGACCCGATGAAGGTCGCGGCCTCGATCGGGATGCCGACCTCCTGGGAGATGCGCGCGACGGGCTCCACGTCGGCCACGACCGTGCGCGCCGCGCAGTTGGGAAAGATGGGGAGCCCGTGGTCCGCGATCTCGCGCGCCAGCTCCCGCACCGACTCGACCACGTGGGGGCCCGCGCCCGGGAGGCCGATGTCGGCGGCGACGATACCGAGGTCCGCCATCAGGTGCAGCAGGCGCTTCTTGACCTCGGCGGGGGGATCAATCGCCGAGGGAGACTGAAGTCCGTCGCGCAGAGTCTCGTCGTTCAGATCGACGCTGGCCCGCGACCAGTCGAACCCGTCAGCTCGGTTCCAGTCGTGAATGAGGGACGACTCATCCATACACGCCCAAGCTGTGAACGTCCGAGAGGGGAGTCAAGCTTCGGGAGGTGCTATGCCCCGGCGACCTCGGGAGTCACATACCACAACACGGACCACCCGCCGTTCTCCTTCCGCTCGAGGCCGAGCATCGCGCCCATCCTGAAGCTGATGAGCTCCAGCTCCGAGTCGCCCGCCAGCAGTCGTCCGGCGAGCCGGC
>JBHIEQ010000334.1:0-3321 GCA_046760725.1 Gemmatimonadales bacterium | reverse complement strand
TATCCGGAACGATCACCGACGCGAGCGGCAGAACGCTCTCGGGCCAAACCCCGGAGGCCTTCTGGATCTCCGTAATGCATGCCGGTCCCCTGATCGTGGGTCTCAACTGCGCGATGGGAGCACGGGATCTTCGCAAGTACCTGGATGAGCTGGCGGCCGTGGCCGACACGTACGTGAGCTGTTTTCCCAACGCCGGGCTGCCCAACGAGTTCGGTCAGTATGACGACACGCCCGAATCAATGGCCTCGGTGTTGAGTTCGCGGCCAGCGGGTTGGCCAACGTGATAGGCGGCTGTTGTGGCACCACGCCCGACCATATCAAGGCGATCGCCACCGCGGTGCGGCATTGGCCACCACGGTCTGTTCCGAGCCGCGCGCCCTACACTCAGCTCAGCGGTTTGGAGCCACTCGTAATCCGACCGGACACTCTGTTCGTCAACGTGGGGGAGCGCACTAACGTAGCAGGCTCACGCCTTTTTGCGCGTCTCGTCAAGGAGGGGAAATACGAGAACGCGGTGGAGATCGCTCGCGAGCAGGTTGCAAGCGGCGCGCAGATGATCGACGTCAATATGGACGAGGCCCTCCTGGATTCGGAAGCCGCGATGACCGAGTTCTTGCAGCTCGTCGCCGCCGAGCCCGACATCGCCCGCGTACCCATCGTGGTCGATTCCTCCAGGTGGTCGGTCATCGAGGCCGGGCTCAAGTGCCTCCAGGGAAAGGGCGTGGTGAACTCCATCAGCCTGAAGGATGGTGAGGCCGAGTTCATCGACCGCGCCCGGCGCATTCGGCGCTACGGGGCAGCCGTCATCGTGATGGCATTCGACGAGGAGGGGCAGGCGGACACCGTAGAGCGCAAGATCGAGATCTGCTCTCGGGCACACCGTCTCTTGACGGAAGAAGCGGGGTTCCTCCCGCAAGACATCATCTTCGACCCGAACATCTTTGCGGTCGGCACCGGCATCCCCGAACACAACGAGTACGCGATTGCGTACATCGAGGCATGCCGCCGCTTGAAGGAGGCGTTCCCCGGCGTCCTTGTGAGCGGAGGGGTGAGCAACCTCTCCTTCTCCTTTCGCGGCAACAACGCGCTCCGCGAGGCCATGCATGCCGTCTTTCTGTATCACGCAATTCGGGCCGGCATGGACATGGGGATCGTGAACGCCGGCGCGCTCCCTGTGTACGACGACGTTCCCGCCGACCTCCGCGAAGCCATCGAAGATCTGCTGTTCAACAGAAACCCGAACGCCACCGAGCGCCTGACCGAGCTGGCCTCCACCGCGCAGGAGACCGTCAAGGCACGGCGAGACGATCTCTCTTGGCGGAGCGAGCCCGTGGACAGGCGTCTCTCCCACGCCCTCATCGAGGGGATCGACCGGTTTATCGAGGCCGATGCGGAGGAGGCGAGACTGAGGTACGACGGGGCGATCCGGGTCATCGAGGGACCGCTCATGGAGGGAATGAACGCTGTCGGCGATCTGTTCGGGAGCGGCCGGATGTTCCTCCCGCAAGTCGTGAAGAGTGCCCGGGTCATGAAGAAGGCGGTGGCTTACCTGATCCCTTTCATCGAGGAGGAGCAGCGGGCACAGGGCGTCAGCCGCCGTCCCAAGGGCACCATCGTACTCGCCACCGTAAAGGGCGACGTTCACGACATCGGCAAGAACATCGTTGGTGTCGTATTGGGCTGCAACAACTACAGAGTGATCGATCTTGGCGTGATGGTTCCCGCAGCGAAGATCCTCGAGGTCGCGCGACAGGAGAATGCCGACGTCGTGGGTCTGAGCGGTCTCATCACTCCCTCTCTCGATGAAATGGTGCACGTCGCTTCCGAGATGGAGCGCGAGGGGCTCGCGCTCCCGCTGCTGATCGGTGGCGCCACCACTTCGAAGACCCATACGGCGGTCAAGGTGGCACCGCGGTACCGTGGACCCACGGTCCACGTGCTCGATGCGTCGCGCAGCGTCACTGTCGTGAGCGACATCCTCAGTCCGGAAAAGCGCGAGAGCTTCACCGAGGTGGTGCGGAGAGACTACGAGGCCGTGCGGCGATCCCATGGAGCTCGCGTCGCACGCGGCCGCCGCACACCGCTCCCAGAGGCCAGGCGCCGCAAGTTCGCGACGCGATGGAGCGATTATCGCCCTCCCGTCCCTCGCGTTCTCGGGATCGAGACATTCAGCGATTACCCCCTCGATGAGCTGGCGAAGTACATCGACTGGTCGCCGTTCTTTCAGGTGTGGGAGCTGAAGGGCCGGTACCCCGCCATTCTGAACGACCCTGTCGTGGGAAAAGAGGCGAGCAAGCTGCATCGCGAAGCTCTGGACCTGCTGGCAGGCATTGCTCGCAACGGATCGCTCGCCGCGCACGGCGTGATGGGACTGTTTCCTGCGAACAGCACGAATGATGACGACATCGAGGTCTATAGAGACGAGAGCCGGTCGGAGGTCGTGGGGGTTATTCGCGGCTTGCGCCAGCAGGGCGACAAGCCGCCGGGGCGTCCCAACCTGTGCCTGGCCGACTTCGTGGCGCCCAGGGAGACGGGTGTTCCCGACTACGTTGGGGCCTTCGCCGTCACCGCCGGGGTGGGGGCAGAGGAGCTCGCGGCAGCGTTCGAGCAAGACCACGACGATTACCATGCGATCATGGCCAAAGCCTTGGCCGATCGCCTGGCGGAGGCCTTTGCGGAGCACCTCCACGAACGAGTACGCCGCGAGTTCTGGGGATACGCGGCCGACGAGGCCCTCACGAACGACGATCTGATCAGAGAGGCGTACAGAGGGATCCGGCCCGCGCCCGGCTATCCCGCTTGCCCGGACCACACTCAGAAGCAGGTTCTCTTCGATCTGCTCGATGCGAGTGCGCGCACGGGCATCAGTCTCACGGAGAGTTACGCGATGATCCCTGCGGCCTCGGTCGCAGGCTGGTATTTCTCTCACCCTCAGGCCCTCTACTTCGGCGTCGGCAAGATCGACCGCGATCAGGTAGAGGACTACGCGGCGCGTGTAGGCATCGATGTTCCAACGGCCGAGCGCCGGCTCGCTCCCAACCTCGGATACGACCCGGACCGAGAAAGACTGACGGCATGACGCAGTTTCTCTCCGACCGAATCGCCGATGACCGGGTCCACGTACTCGACGGCGCCATGGGCACCATGCTGTACGCCAAGGGCGTCTTCGTGAACGTCTGCTATGACGAGTTGTGCGTCAGCCGACCGGGTGTCGTGCGGGAAGTCCACGAGGAGTACATCAGGGCAGGGGCCGAAATCATCGAGACGAACACTTTCGGGGCGAACCCCGTGAAGCTGTCTAGCTACGGCCTGGATGACCGC
>JBHIEQ010000333.1:0-3345 GCA_046760725.1 Gemmatimonadales bacterium | reverse complement strand
CGGATTGGCACGAACTAACACCGAAGGAGATCGTGCTCGCAATAAAGGATGCCGGGGTGGTCGGTTTGGGGGGTGCCGCGTTCCCAACGCACGTCAAACTCTCGCCGCCTAACGAGCAGAAGATAGACGTGCTGGTGATCAACGGCTGCGAGTGTGAGCCGTATCTCACCACAGATCACCGGAGCATGGTGGAGTACCCCGAACGCGTCCACCTCGGCATTCAAATCCTCATGCGTACACTCGGTGTCGAGCGGGCCATGATAGGCATCGAGAACAACAAGCCGGACGCCATCGAGGCGATCACGAGAACGCTTCCGCCCAACACCGGTATCACCGTCCACCCCCTGAGCGTCAAGTACCCTCAGGGCGCCGAGAAGATGTTGATCGCCGCGCTGCTCGGACGGTACGTGCCTTCGGGAGGACTGCCGATGCACGTGGGTGTCATCGTCCAAAACGTCGCCTCAGTCCAGACGATAGGAGAGGTCTTCGAGAGCGGGCTGCCGCTTGTAGAGCGCATCGTCACTCTCACCGGTCGAGGGATTCGCCGCCCGTCCAATCTGAAGGTCCCAGTGGGCACGAAGATCCGAGACCTCATCGAGGCCTGCGACGGACTCACCGAAGACGCGCGCGAGATCATCTTCGGCGGACCCATGATGGGTGCGGCCCAGCCCAATCTCGACGCACCCATAGTGAAGGGCACGACTGGCGTCGTCATCCTGAGCGAGGAGGAGTGCAAGCTCCCGCAATCTTACCCCTGCATACGCTGCGGGCACTGCGTGGACGCCTGTCCCGTGTTCCTGAACCCCCAGCTTCTGGGTAGCTTGGCTCTGGCGGGGCGATACGACGAGATGGTGGAGCGCGCCCATCTCACCGACTGCATGTTGTGCGGCTCCTGCTCGTACGTGTGTCCCTCCAACATTCCACTATCGCAGATGTTCGCACTGGCAAAGAATGAGCTGAGGAGGCGGAAAACCGCCGCGTGAACCGATCCCCCTTCCTCGTCACAGCGTCCCCACATCTCTCAGCCGCCGATACCACGCCGACGATAATGTGGTCGGTGGTGATGAGCCTCGCGCCCGTGGTGGCCGCTTCCATCTATTTCTTCGGTCCCAGCGCTTTTCTGGTCATCGCAGCGGCGACGGCAGGGGCGCTCCTCACAGAGCTGGCGTTCGGCCCTGAGGGAAGCCTGCGCGACGGTTCGGCCACAATCACCGGGATCTTGCTGGGCCTCACACTGCCGGCAGGGATACCCCTGTGGATGGCGTTCGCGGGTGGGGCGTTCGCGATCGGCTTCGGCAAGTTGATCTTCGGCGGCCTCGGACAAAACGTGTTCAATCCGGCGCTACTGGGCCGCGCGTTTTTGCAAGCGGCCTTCCCCATCGCCCTGACGACGTGGCCCGCGACGGGCGCGAGCTGGTGGCAGCTCAGGGGCGACAACTTCGCGTTTCCGCTGATGAGTCCCGAAACCGCCGACGTCGTGACCCAAGCTACGCCGCTCGGTCTCATGAAGTTCGAGCAAACGGGCACCGACCTCTGGAGTCTCGTGATCGGACAGACCGGAGGCTCGCTCGGCGAAACGGCCGGGCTCCTGATCCTTCTGTGCGGCGCCTACCTCGCCCTACGTAATCACCTGAATTGGAGGATTCCGGCCAGCATCTTTCTCACCGTGGCCGCCCTGTCCGGCGCGCTGCACCTGCTCGACTCCGCAAGGTTCGCGGGTCCCATGTTCATGCTGTTCTCGGGCGGGCTAATGCTCGGGGCCGTTTACATGGCAACCGACATGGTCACGTCACCCGTCACTAACCTCGGCTGCTGGGTCTTTGGCGCAGGTATAGGTGTCTTGGTAGTGATCATCCGGATTTGGGGGGGATTGGCCGAAGGCGTGATGTACGCGATCCTTCTCATGAACGCACTAGTGCCGTTCATTAACCGCGCCACACAGCCCCGAATCTTCGGTGAAAGGGGAGCGCAAACAGCGTGAGCGAGCCGACCGGGCCACCGCAGTCACCCGAGCCACGTAGGGTCCCTGCGGGTCGCCTGCTGGCGACCCTCACCAGCGCGGGCCTCGTGGCCGGTACGCTTATCGTCTTCGTCTTTCGGGGCACGCAGCCGGCGATCCAGGCATACAAGGCGAAGGTCCTGCGGCTGGCCATAGAGGAGGTGCTCAAAGCGCCCGCGCGTTACGATACCCTGTATGTGCTGGAGAACGCGCTGACGAAGGAACTGGCGAACGGCGTCGATCCGCGAGACCTGGAACAAGTTTACGTGGGATACACGGCGGAGGGACGCCGCATAGGCTTCGCCGTCGTGGCCGGCGAGCCCGGGTTCCAGGACATGATCAACCTGATATTCGGATACGACCCGACCACGGGGCAGCTCCTGGGCATGAAGGTGCTCGAGAACAAGGAGACCCCCGGCCTCGGCGACAACATCGAGAAGGATTCCACGTTCGTCTCGCAGTTCGAGGGCGCGGAGCCTCCCCTGGAAGGCGTCAAAGCGAGGGGAGCGGAGACAGCGGCAGACGAGATCGACATGATCACCGGAGCAACGATCTCCTCCCGCACCGTTATCAAGATCATCAACGACGCCCTCGAAAGGGTTCGCCCCCTGATCGAAACGTACCGGCAGGCAAACGGACCGTGAGACCGACCACACCACAGCAGGACCTGATTCGCGGCATCTGGCGCGAGAACCCGGTGCTGATCCAGCTGCTGGGCCTCTGCCCGGCACTCGCCGTGACCAACACCGTCGCCAACAGCATCGCGATGGGCCTCGCCACGTTCTTCGTGCTGGTGGGGTCGAGCCTGTTCGTCTCACTCCTCAGAAAGTTCATCCCGCACGAGGTCAGGATCTCCACCTTCATCATGATCATCGCGACGTTCGTGACCGTCGCCGACATGACGCTGGAGGCGATAGTCCCGGAGATCCATAAGGCGCTGGGTGCGTTCATCGCGCTGATCGTCGTGAACTGCATGATCCTGTCCCGGCAAGAAGCGTTCGCCTCTAAGCGACCGGTGGGACGATCGCTGCTGGACGCCGCCGGCACCGGATTCGGCTTCATCATCGCGCTGCTCATGATGGGAAGTATGCGAGAGATACTGGGCAACGGCACGTTTCTAGGCAGGAGCGTCTTCGGCCCGTCGTATGAACCTTGGGTGATCATGATCCTCCCACCCGGCGGGTTCCTGTCGCTGGGCATCATTCTCCTGACCATGAGCTACGTGCAGAAGAGACGGGCGCTCCAAGCGCGTGTGCGGGAATGGCCGGAAGGGGTCGCCGAGAGGAGGGCCGCCTGATGGGTGAGCTTTTCTGGATCCTCATCTCGGCCATGGTGGTGAACAACTT
>JBHIEQ010000332.1:0-3357 GCA_046760725.1 Gemmatimonadales bacterium | reverse complement strand
GATACGCCACATCTCGACGAACTTCCGATTGTACAGCACGATCTTCCCGTCATTGTCCACCACCAGCAGCCCGTCCGCGGTGGACTCGAGCGTCGCGCGAAGCAGCGACAACGACTGCTCGAGCTCGCCCTCCGTCTCCTTGCGGTCCGTGACGTCACGGAAGTTCGCGATGATCGCCCCCACCGCTGGATCCGCGAGACGGTTCGATCCCAACACCTCCAGCCAGCGATAGCTGCCGTCCTTGTGCTTCGCGCGCACCTCAACCCTGAGTGAGGTGTCGGGCTCCTCCAACAGTTGCGCGAACTTCCGCTGCGCCTCCTCGAGGTCGTCCGGGTGAACCAGCGCGAACGCCCCAAAGGCGTGATACTCCTCCTGTGAGTAGCCGAGTACCTGGGTTATCGCGTCGCTGGCGTACTTGATCTTCCCTTCGCCGTCCAGCAGCACGAACACGTCCCACCCACCCTCGACCATTCGCCGAAACGTGGCCGCTGCGTGGGCCTCACTATCCGATGCCACGGGGCGGGAATCGGTCATGGCCGCTCCAGAAAGCAGCGCCGGAGGATCCGTGGTGAGTGCAACTAGTCTCGGTGGGACGGTGCAGGCTCGCACCGGCCAGTGGGACAAAAGCTAAGCCGACGTCACGCCCGACTGAAGGGTGCCCTTCGCCTGCACGCTCTCAGAAGTGCAGATGCACCTCGATGCTCAGACGATCCTCGTCGTCGGGCCGACCCGGCCTGTCGAATCGCACGTAGTAACCGGAGAGCTGCACGAACGATACCGGAAACGCCTCCAGGCCAGCTCTCAGGCGGGTACCTTGATCCTGGGCCACGTCCACGTCCGGATCGTGGTAGCCGTACGCCAGCTTCACGTTCCAGCCCTTGCGAATGAGGAAATCCCCTTCCGCGTAGGCGACGAACTGATCGATACCGTCCATGATCCAGTCGGCCTCGGCCAGAACGGCGAGCCCACCCACCGCAAAGCCGCCGAAACCGCCGAACACCTTCCTGCTCCCAGCACCGACGGTGTTGCGTGAACCGGACGCACCAATCCGGAACCGGGGGAAGACGAGGGCCGCGCTCGACGTGACCATCTTACCGTCGTCGTCTTCCGCCGCGGCGCCTGTGCCGTTTGTCACTGCAACCGACCATGACAGCGGCCCTGGTTCGGCCCCGATCTCCAGGCCAATGTCCGGTGCAGCATACGTGAACCGCGTCTCGGAGCGGATCGCGGCCTCGTCGTCCCACAGCCTCCACCCGTAGGGCAGGAGGAACTTCCCGGCCTTGGCGTAGCCGGTGGCCGGGAGCGCTTCCACCAGTACGAAGGCCTCGCGCGCAAGCGCCTGGCCCGGGCCAAGTGTCTCGTCAACGTAGAGCGCCAACCGATTGGGGACGAACCGGGCCTCCACCTGAAGCTGCGCCTCGCTCATCTCGAGCGCGGTGCGCGGCAGCCGGGGCGAGGACGCCGGGCGCCGGGCCCTCGCTCTCACAAGAGCCCTGAGATCGGCTCCGATCGATATCCAATCGTTGAGCGACCTGCTCCTCACAGCCGAGGTGCGCATGGGCAACATGGTCTGAGCCCAGGCGCTCCCAAAGGCGTTCCGGCCACCGCCGCCTGTGCGGTTCACGTGGCACTGCGAGCACTTGAGCCCGGTTCTGAGGGCCAGGTACGGCTCGGCCCTGAGCGTCGCCGGCAGCCAAAGGTGCGCCGCCACCAACATGGCAACCGTCGGATACGTCTTCGGAGACACCATCGGTCAGTTGTTGAGAGCTCCCGCCGTGACCCACGCGCGAATCGTGTTTATCTGAGTGGTGGACAGGCAACAGCCGCTGAGCGGCATCCGCCCACCAGAGCCTCCGGCCGCCACGTGCGTTCCCTGAATCTTGTGCACCAGGTAGCTGGAGTCGGGCTGCTCGGGACGTATGCGCATCAGCATCGTGGTCTGAGCGGTCTCATTGGCGGGGACGTTCACCGTGTTCGTGAAAGTCTGTCCCTCGCTGAGATCGAGGTCCTGAGGCGGGGCGCTTCCCGTGTGACAGCCGGGGACGGCACAACGCGCCGTGAGGATCGGCTGCACGCTGCCCGACAGGGTGCTCACCGCCCCCCCTCCGTTGCCATTGCCGGTACCATCCCCGTAGCCCGTCCCGTTATCCGGGCCGGTCCCTTCGCCGGCGCATGCCAGACTTCCCAGTAGAACAGCGGCGGACGCAAGACGAACTCGACTGGTCAGATGCATGGGACCTCCCTCGGTGCGTTTGACCTCTCGAACCCTGAGCTCCCCCCCGCAGTTCCTGCGCGAGCCAAGCAGGTTAAGGAATTCTTAATCAGCTTCTCAGCTAGGGAAAAGGCAATACGCCTGAGATTTGCCCCAACCTGTCACACAGTTCCGTGCAAGATGGCTCCCCTCTGGCGGGCCGCAGTGAGGCTGTCAGTCCCGGGGGGCGGGGAGGGTAATGTCCCACGCTTGTCGGGACACCAACGGGATCCGGGAGACCAAGTCTGATGGAAACCTCACGCAATGCTCTCACTCCGCTCCGCGTGCTGGCGATGCCGGGAGCGCTCGTTCCCCTACTGTTGCTCCTCTCCGGCTGTCGAGGGGAGGAAGCGCACCCGGGTGAAGAAGTATTCAACCGCGTCTGCTTCGCCTGTCACTCGATAGGCGAGGGACCCCGGGTTGGACCGGACCTCAAGGACGTCCACCAGCGACGTGACGCGGATTGGCTGGTGCGGTGGCTCGAGGATCCACTGGGAATGGTCCAGACCGACTCAATCGGCCGAGCGCTTCTCGCCGAGTGGAACAACGTGCCGATGGCCCCACCCAACCTGACGAGAGAAGAGATCGATGAGGTGCTCGATTACATCGTTGAGGTGAGCGAGGGACGGCTGGGAGTCGCAGCCGAAGAGGAAGGCCCGGCGGAGCTATCGGACGAGCAGTTCGCTCAAGGGGCCGAGATCTTCTTCAACAGGTGCGCGGGCTGTCACGGAACGCTGCGCGCGGGCGCCACGGGCCCCAACATCGAGCCGGAACGCACGAGGCAGATCGGGACCGCAGCGATCAAGGCCATCATCACGGACGGTACGCCGGGAGGCCAGGGTTTCCTCACGGACGAAGAGATCGACATCATGGCGAACTACGTCCAGCTCCCGCCGCCCGATCCGCCGCGCAAGCCGCTATCCGAGATCCGAGATAGCTGGGTGCTCCGGGTTCCTGTGGATCAGCGCCCTCAGTCCCCTGAGACCGAGCGCGACTGGGAGAACTACTTCGGCGTGATACTGCGAGACGCCGGCCGGGTCGCGATCTTCGATGGCGACACGTACGAGCTGGTCGAGATCATCCCCACGGGATTCGCGGTGCTCATC
>JBHIEQ010000331.1:0-3375 GCA_046760725.1 Gemmatimonadales bacterium | reverse complement strand
GCAGCAGCTCACGACGTCCGACACGCTGATTGGACTGGAGCCCGGCACCTACACGGTCGGCGCGGCTCCCGTGAACGTGACGGGGGATGAGTACACGCCCGACATCACGAGCCAGGACGTGTCAGTGACCGCCGCCCAGGTGGCTTCGGTCAGCGTGACGTACAGCTTCTCGGGAACCGCTACGCTCAACCTCACGATCGACGGGCTGTATGCGGTGCAGAGCACGCAGCGCTTGGCCGGGACGGTGCCCCTCATCCAGGGCCGCGACGCATACCTCAGGGTCTTCGTCACGGCGAACCAGGCCGACAGCGTGCAACCCACGGTGCGGGTACGCCTGTACAATGCGGGGGCCGTCATCGACACTTTCACCATCGGCGCGGCCGTGTCACAGGTGCCCACGGCGGTGGACGAGGCCGCCCTCGAATCGTCGTGGAATGTTCTCATACCCGCCGCCCTGATCCAGCCCGGCCTCTCGATCCTGGCGGAAGTCGATCCGGGCGACTCGATTCCCGAGGCCAACGAGACCGACAACCGGTTTCCCGCGAGTGGCACGCCGGCCCCGCTCGATGTCCGCCCGCTGCCGACCCTGGCGCTCAGGTTCGTCCCCGTGTACCAGTCGGTCACCGGCGACACCGGAAAGGTCGATCTCTCGAGCGCCGATGGATTCTTCGATATGACGAGACGAATGTTCCCGCTGGCGGCATATGACGTGGATGTGCGCTCCGTGTACACGACCTCCACGGTCGCGCAAAGCGACGGGAGCGGGTGGGGGACGATCCTGAGCGAGCTCTTGACGCTGAGAAACGTGACGGACGAGAGCTCGCGGCACTACTACGGGGTCGTGCATACGACCTACATAAGCGGCGTGTCGGGTGTGGGGTACGTGCCTCTCGCTCCCTCCACCGAGTATCTCGTCGCCATGGGGTGGGACGTTCCGGGATCACACTCGGCGACCATGGCGCACGAGGTGGGTCACAACTTCGGACGGAGTCACGCGCCGTGCGGCGGCGTGGGCAGTCCGGATGGGAGCTACCCCTACGCAAACGCGTCCATCGGCGTATACGGTTTGGACGTGGACAGCTCGATTCTCAAGTCGCCGAGTGACTTCAAGGACATCATGAGTTATTGCTCGCCCCAGTGGGTGAGCGACTACACTTTTGAGGGGATACTGGACTTTCGCAGCGCACTGCCGGCGCCGGCACGTGGTGCGCGAGTGAGCCCGGTCAAGAGCCTGCTCATATGGGGCCGCATTACCCCTGATTCGATAATCCTCGAGCCGGCTTTCGAGGTCCTGGCGGCACCCGTGCTGCCCGCGAGCGCGGGTCCGTATCGGCTGGAAGCGTTCGCAGCCGACGGCACGCGGATCTTCAGCTACGCCTTCGCCGGTGGCCGCGTGCTGGATCTCCCGGGAAGGCGGGAGACGCACTTTTCGTTTCTCATACCGATTGCCGACCGAGAAGCAGAGCGTCCCGCGACCTTGCGGGTCTCGGGTATCGGGATCGAGGCGACCCGCCGCTCGGCGGGAATCCCGCAAGGCCCCGCCATGCTCCGGAGCGCGGCGGCGAGCGCCACCTCGGTGGGCGCGAGCCGTACGCGAATCGAGTGGAACGGGGCGGCATACCCCATGGCGCTCGTGCGCGAGCCGGACACCGGAGAGGTACTCTCATTCGCGCGCGGGGGATCGGTGAGCGTCGCGACCGGCCGGAGCGATTTGGAGCTCATCCTCTCGGACGGGGTGCGGAGTTTCGCCTTGCCGGTGCGTGTCGCCGGCAGGTAGGTGGTGGGAAGGTTCCCGGGTGGAGCCCACCGGATAGGGTTTCCAGTATCGCCGGCTAGCTGAAGTAGCTACCAGTCGCGCTCCACTTGGTCTCGATCGAGTTCCTGTGCTCCCACGGAGCCGAGTTCGAGGTAGCGAGCCAGGATGAGCGCTTGCTGGAGGCGACCCCCTGCTCATCGCCCTCCCGATCCTGTTAATTACCTAATGTAGAGAAACGGAGTTTGAGCGTGACTCACGTGCCGGCATCACCATCGTGACGGCGTAGCTCCCGCGCATGACATACATCAGGTGTCCCAGTTGCGGGCAGCGCGCGCTTCAGGTGGCGACCGTTTGCCCCAAGTGCGGCGCAGTCCTGTCGCAGAATCCGATGCAGGCCGGACGACGGGGGACGCTGCACAAGTGCCCATCTTGCGGGAAGCTCGTGCCGCACGACGCCAGGACCTGCCCCTTCTGCGGGCGCGCGGCGCGACGCGGCGGATCGCGGTTGGCAGTGGTCGTGGTGGCAATCGCGCTCGTGGTCGGGTTGGGAGCGGGTGCCTACGCGTGGCTCACGAGCCGACCGGCAGGTGAGGTCGCGGGCGGCACGCCGACTTCCGGACCCGGAGTCATGGCAGCGACCCCGGCACCCGAGGCTGAGCGCACGCCGATTTCACCCGAGGCTCCCGCCCCTCAAGCTGTCGTCGCGGCCGAGACGACCGGGGCACCGGCGCCTCCGACAGAGGCTCGCGCGCAGGCACCGGCGCTCGAAGCGGCCCCGCCGATCTTGCTGCGCGATACGTTGTCCAACGTCGTGACCAAGTGGACGGCGACGTGGGTCAACGTCCGCGAGGGGCGCGGGACGGAGTTCGGGATCGTGCGCGTTCTTCAGCCCGGAGTGAGAATCGACGTGCACGAGATGCGCGGTGGCTGGTGGGCGGTGTTGGGCGACACGGCCCTCGTGGGATACATCGCGAACTCCGAGCTGGCCGACGACTCTTTGCCCCGCGCTGTCGTTCCTGCGCCCGCCGGCCGGCGACGTCCCTCCCGCCTCTAGCGCCCGGAGCCCGCTCCCCACACCTTGGCTCCGTCCCTCAACGGGCAGAACCGTGTGAACGCAGCGCCAATCGCATGTGAGCCGGCGTGACGGACGCGACCCTGGCCGCCCCCGCCCCGCCGGCCGTCGAGCCCGAGCACGAGCCCGCCGAGGTCCTGAGGCGGCTCTCGCAGATCGATATTCTGCGCGCGCTGCCGCCAGAGGAGATGCATGCGCTCGTGCCGCACGTGGACTTCGTGCATCTCGCGCCCGGCACGGAGCTCATGCGCCTGGGCGATCCCGGCGACTCGATGTTCTTCATCGAGTCGGGTACCGCTCGGGTGGAGCGGCCCGGGCAGGAGCCGGTGTTCGTGGGTCCCGGGAGTGTCGTGGGCGAGGCGGCGCTCCTCACGGGCGCGCCCCGCTCCGCCACCGTCACGGCCGAGACCGAGTGCACGGTGTGGGTGATCGCGAAGCATTACTTCGATCAGCTGCTGGAGCACTCTCCCGCGTTGAAGCTCGCGCTCGAGCAGGTGATGGCGGCACGGCGTCACGCCCGCCCACTCGAGCTGCCGAGTCATCACTG
>JBHIEQ010000330.1:0-3392 GCA_046760725.1 Gemmatimonadales bacterium | reverse complement strand
CTATCGTCCCAACATTCACATGCGGCTTCGTCCGCTCAAATCTCGCCTTAGCCATGGTGAGCTGCGTTCTCCTATTTCTTGATGATCTCCTGCGCCTTCGACGCCGGTACCTCCTCGTAATGCGAGAACTGCATCGAGTACACCGCGCGACCCTGACTCAACGAGCGCAACGTAGTAGAATACCCGAACATCTCTCCCAACGGGACCGAAGCACCCACCACCTGCGCCCCACCCCGCTGAACCATCCCGCCAACTTTGCCTCGCCGCGCGTTCAGATCGCCGATTACGTCCCCCATATACTCAGGAGGAGTCACCACCTCGACGTCCATGATCGGCTCCAGCAGCACTGGACGGGCCCGAGTCGCGGCCTCCTTGAAGGCCATCGACCCCGCGATCTTGAACGCCGTCTCGCTGGAGTCCACCTCATGCGAGCTCCCGTCGATCAACTCCACCTTGACGTCCACGATGGGGTAACCCGCCAGAACGCCGTTCTCAAGGGCCTCCTTGACGCCTCGCTCGACAGGACCGATATACTCGCGCGGCACCGCGCCGCCCACCACGCGGTCCTCGAACACGAACCCATGGCCCGGCTGCGTCGGCTCCACGTTGATCACCACATGTCCGTACTGGCCCCGACCGCCGGTCTGCCTCACGAATCTGCCCTCGACGCCCTGCACCCGCTCGCGAATCGTCTCCCTATAAGCCACCTGCGGCCGCCCTATGTTCGCTTCCACCTTGAACTCACGCTTCATCCGATCGACGAGAATCTCCAAATGCAGCTCTCCCATCCCCGAGATGATGGTCTGCCCAGTCTCGGGCTCCGCCCTGACGTGAAACGTGGGATCCTCTTCCGAGAGCTTCTGCAAGGCCGTCGCGAGCTTCTCCTGATCAGCCTTGGTCCTGGGCTCGATCGCCACCGAGATCACGGGCTCCGGAAAACGCATCGCCTCGAGAATGATAGGGTGCTCGGCATCGCATAGCGTGTCCCCGGTCCGCGTCTCCTTCAGACCGATGGCCGCAGCGATGTCGCCGGCGCGCACCTCCTGAACCTCTTCCCGCTTGTTGGCATGCATCTGCAACAGCCTGCCCACCCGCTCCCGCCGATCCTTCGTCGAGTTGTATACGTAAGAGCCAGCAGTCAGTACCCCCGAATAGACACGGAAGAACGTGAGCTTCCCGACATAGGGATCGGTGGCGATCTTGAACGCCAGGGCGCTGAAAGGCTCATCGTCAGAAGCGCGGCGCTCCACGTGGGTTTCGTCGTGATGCGGCAGGTGCCCCTGCACCGCCGGAACGTCGGACGGGCTCGGCAAGTAGTCGATAATCCCGTCCAAGAGTCGCTGCACGCCCTTGTTCTTGAAGGCGGCACCGCAGAATACAGGCACCAACTCGGCCGAGAGCGTCGCCTTCCGTGCCGCCCGGCGGATCTCTTCCTCAGTGAGCTCCGCACCGTCCAGGTACTTGCGGAGCAGTTCCTCGTCGTGCTCCACTGCCGCCTCGACCAGCTCGTGGCGCAACTGCGCCACCTTCCCTGCAAAAGCCTCTGGGACAGGGCCCTCGACCCACTCTGCCCCGAGAGACGCCTCGTCGTAAACGACCTCCGTCTGACGCACGATGTCGATCAGGCCAGTGAACAGCTCTCCGGCGCCGAGCGGGTACTGCACCGGGAACGCCTCCGCACCGAGCCGCTCGCGGATCATCCGCAGACAGCGATCGAAGTCGGCGCCGACGCGATCCATCTTATTGACAAACACGATCCGTGGCACGCGATATCGATCGGCCTGGCGCCACACCGTCTCGGTCTGCGGCTCCACTCCACCCACCGCGTCGAGCAGCGTGACGGCGCCGTCCAACACGCGCAGCGACCTCTCCACTTCGACCGTGAAGTCGACATGACCCGGAGTATCGATGATGTTGATCTGGAAGATCTCGCCGAAGCGTGGCCACTCACAGAAAGTGGCGGCGGAGGTGATCGTGATCCCCCGCTCCTGCTCCTGCTCCATCCAGTCCATCGTCGCGGTACCCTCATGCACCTCGCCGAGCTTGTAGGTCCGCCCCGTGTAGTAGAGGATACGCTCCGTAGTCGTCGTCTTCCCGGCATCGATGTGGGCCATGATGCCGATGTTACGGATCTTCTGCAGGTCGGTCCTGCGGGTCATGGACTTCAGTTTCACCCTCCAAGAAAGGCAGCGAAAAAGCGGGGCGACCGTCGCTCACTCAAGTGAACAGGTCTCGCTCCGCACTCGGCGGGACCACACGGCCCACACCATCGCTAGCTGGCCCGAGATCTCTCCCGAGCCCCCAATCTCTCCCTACATCGCGCGCCGGACGCCGTGCGCTGGGTGCGGTGAGTTCAGACCGGCACCCAGCGACCCGCGACCAGTCTCACCATCTATAATGCGCAAACGCCCGGTTGGCCTCGGCCATCCGGTGCGTGTCCTCTTTCTTCTTGATGGCCTCTCCCTCACCCTTGGAGGCCAGTATCAGCTCCGCCGCCAGCCGGTCGGCCATCGTCTTCTCGCGGCGACCCCGCGCCAGCTGCACGATCCATCGCATGGCAAGCGACGTCCTCCGCTCCGGACCGACCTCGACCGGGACCTGGTAGGTGGCTCCACCCACCCTGCGGCTCTTGACCTCCAACATCGGCTTCACGTTGTTGAGTGCCTGCTTGAAAACCTGCACCCCCGGCTGGCCCGTCCGCTGCTCGATCAGGTCCATGGCGCGGTAGAAGAGCCCCTCAGCTGTCGACTTCTTGCCCCCGTACGTCAGCCTGCTGATGAACTTTGTCACCGTCTGGCTGTCGTAGCGCGGATCCGCAGGCACGACCCGGCGTACCGCCCGCTGGCGCCGGCTCATTTGGGCCTCTTGGCTCCGTATTTCGAGCGACCCTGCCGGCGATCACTCACCCCAGCCGCGTCGAGCGTCCCGCGGATGATGTGATACCTGACACCGGGCAGATCCTTCACCCGGCCCCCGCGGATCAGCACGATGCTGTGTTCCTGGAGGTTATGTCCTTCCCCCGGGATATAGCTGGTGACCTCGAACCCGTTTGTCAGGCGCACGCGGGCCACCTTCCGCAAGGCGGAGTTCGGCTTCTTGGGCGTTGTGGTGTACACCCTGGTACAGACTCCGCGCTTCTGGGGACTACCCCTGAGCGCGGGCGCCTTGTCCTTGCGCGGCACCTTCTTCCGCCCCTGGCGGATCAACTGGTTGATGGTCGGCATCCAGCGAAATCCAACTGAGGTGGCGACAAGTGTTGGGCCGGCGGAGGGCCGGCCCAATATAGAGTGACAAACGTAGATGCTCGATGAACCTAGGTCAAGCCAGCGCTGACCACCACGCGCCCCCGCCGCCCCACAGCCCCCTCCCGCCACCAGGGTCAAGTCGTCTCC
>JBHIEQ010000329.1:0-3413 GCA_046760725.1 Gemmatimonadales bacterium | reverse complement strand
GAGCTTCAGCATTCCGCTGATCTCGATCACGAAGAACGCCGTCACGGCCAGGGCGCCCGTCACGGCCACGTTGCCCGTCGCCGTCGCGCCGTGTGGGACGAGTCCCAATAGGTTCATGTACAGTATGAAGAAGAACAAGGTCATGATGTACGGCGCGAACTTGGCGCCGTCGTGGCCTATGTTAGCGATCGCTATGTCGTTCCGCACGAACAGCACCATCGCCTCCACCGCATTGCCGAACCCCCGGGGCGCCTTCTCATGGGCGCGCTGCCTCTCTAACTGCCGCCCCGCGTACCACATCGTGAGAAACACGAGCGCCGCCGCAATGAACAGGAAGACCACGTGTTTCGTGGGTGTGAGGTTCACCGTCAGTGGGCCGAGGTGCAGGTCCGGCCAGCGATGCCACTCGAACTGGAAGAACGGCTCGATGCCGATCGAGTAGGCGTCCGCCGTGTGGTGTAGCACGACCTCGCCCATGTCCGGTGTTTGAGCCTGAAAATTCATCTGAGCGCGCGAGTCTCAAGAACAAGTAACGGGAGCAGAACGCCCAAGTAACCGATCGCCGCCGGCAGCGGCGGAAACAGCTCACTGTTCACGATCACCGCCGCAGCGAACGCGATCACACCCAGGAGCCTCATCCCCATCCCCACACCCCAGCGGCCCATGAACTTCGCAAACGGAGCATCGAGCACCGGCTTCATCAGCGCCGTGGCGCTCAACTGGATGATCGTCGCCAGCACACCAAACGTGATCGCCGGCACGAGCGCCGCTCGGCCGAACACCACCCAGGAGGCCACGGTAATGGAGGCGGTCAGACCCAAGCCGGCAGCGAGGAGTCTCACTCCCCCTCTTTCCTGTGGCGCCTCTCTTCCTCGGTCTCAGCTTGCAGCTTGTAGTAGACGCTGAGGAAGCTCAACACGGTGCCCACGACCGTCCCGATGATAATGAACAGCGGCATCGTACCCAACCAGCGGTCGAGCAGCCAACCTCCGGCCATGAAGAGGACGATGCCTGCCGCGAACGTGCACCCCAAGGCGACCAGCGAGTATCCCGCTCCGACCTCCCACAACGGGGTGCGTTTGGGCTCCATGCCGGGCGGAAATGTAGCCGGGGCGGGAGCGTTTGCAAGCGAGCCTCGGGTGGCACCCGAGCGGCCCCCGGCATAGGATTTGATAGCAACATTGGGGTGAGAGAGGCGTAGAGATAATGAGCGGCCCTGCCGTCGTGCCGTGGCGCAGTCATGCCGTGGTCGGGGGGTGGCGGACGGGCGGAGCGACAATCTGACCGGAGTGGTACCCAGTGAACGCTGAACCAAGCCTGCGTGGAGTGACCGGGGACCGTGACGTAGAGCTGCTCGACCGGCTCGCTACGGCCAAGGCGAGCTTGCTGGAACAGGTGGCGCGCCGCATCGTGGGCCAGCAGGAGGTGCTGGAGGGAATCCTCACCGCCATACTGTCCGGCGGTCACGCGCTCCTCGTAGGCGTTCCGGGGCTGGGGAAGACGCTCATGGTCTCCTCGATCGCCGACGCGCTCCACCTCAAGTTCTCCCGCATCCAGTTCACACCCGACCTAATGCCCAGCGACATCACCGGCACGGAGATCATAGAGGAAGATCTGTCGACCGGAAAACGCTCGTTCCGGTTCGTGAAGGGACCGGTGTTCGCCAACATCATTCTCGCCGACGAGATCAACCGGACCCCTCCCAAGACCCAAGCGGCGCTGCTCCAGGCGATGCAGGAGCACGAGGTCACGGCCGCGAGCGAGACGCATCCTCTGCCCACTCCCTTCTTCGTGCTGGCAACGCAGAACCCCATCGAGCAGGAGGGCACCTATCCGCTGCCCGAGGCGCAGCTCGACCGCTTCATGCTCGAGCTATCGGTGCGGTACCCGCCCAGGGACGAGGAGGAGCGCATGGTGGAGACCACGACGGGTGACGCGGTTCATCCGGTGGAGGCGGTACTCGCGTCCGAAGACCTCGTCGAGATGCAGCGTCTCGTGCGGCGCATACCGGCACCCAAACCGATCGTGAGAAGTGCGGTGACGCTCGCGCGCCTCACGCGCCCCGGGAATCCGAAAGCTCCCGATTTTATCAGGCAATACGTGAGCTGGGGCGCGGGGCCCCGTGCGTCTCAGTATCTCGTGTTGGGTGCAAAGGCGCGCGCGGCGATGGATGGACGCCCGATGGCCGACCTGCACGACGTGAGGGACGTAGCCCCGTCGGTGCTGCGCCACAGGGTTGTTGTCAACTTCGCCGCGGAAGCGGCCGGCCGCTCGGCAAGCAATCTGTGTAGTGAGCTGTTGCAGACCGGCGACTGGATGGATTAGCGGGCACTCGCGTTGCGCCTACTCCCGCCGGCGGCCCTTCTCGCCCTCGCAAGCGTCCCAGCCCCGCTCCGGGCACAGAGCAAGAACAGCAATCCGATCGTTCTCGAGTTGCCAGCGAGTACCAGCGCTCTTGCGCTCGGCAACTCCTTTCTCTTCGGTCTGCGGCAACCCGACGTACTGTTCTACAACCCCGCTCTCACCGGCAGCACAGAGGGGACGGTGGTGTCGGTGCAGCATTACGGCCGGCCCGCCACGTCCGGATCACTCGCCTCATCGCTCGATCTCTTGGGCGGGGGCTTCGGCATGGGTGTGCAGGCGCTCACCTACGGCGCGCGCGTCGCAGAGCCGGTGGAGACCGCCGATTCCCTGTTCGTGCGCGGCTTGGAGGGCGCTTCTGAGATCGCGGCCACCCTTGCCTACGGCCGCGAGATCCTGGGTCTGCACTTGGGAGTCGCGGCCAAGGCGATCGAGCAGCGCCTGGGCGGAAACTGGGATGCCACGGTGGCGGCGGACGTGGGAGCCGCGGTGGGCGATGTTGACGAGATCGTCGTCGCGCTCGCGGTCAGAAACCTGGGGCCCAGCCTCTCGACGGCCGCAACCGACCTCCCCTTGCCGCTCACCGTGACGCTGGCCGCAGCGACGGGGCGCACTCCCGTCGGTCCGCTGGATGTCGCAGGGGCAGCGTCAATCTCGCGCTGGCGCGACGGATCGATCGTCCCAGCAGGCGGACTCGAGATATCCTACTGGCCGATCGCCGGGCGGACGATTCTCGGTCGGCTCGGCGTTCGCCGCGTTCCCAACGGCGGGGCGTGGCCACTCACGTTCGGTGCAGCGTTCATCGCCGACGGTTTCACCTTGGAGTACGCGCTCGAGCGGTTTCCCGATGCCGGGAACAGCCACCGCATCGGGATCGGCTGGCGCTAGGGGTTGCCCCATGGAAGGGCGACACGCGTGTAGGCGGGGTCGAGGTCGCTCAGCCCGAGGCCCCATGCGGCCGCGAGCGTGTCGGGTAGGGTCACGGTGTAGGTCGCGGGAGTCGCCGTGACGCTATCGGACTCACCCTTGATTCGATTGTTCCAGCCCAGCCA
>JBHIEQ010000328.1:0-3421 GCA_046760725.1 Gemmatimonadales bacterium | reverse complement strand
AAGCGGAGCTTCATCCAGTCCCCTGGCTCGGGATCGGGGGCGGCTACACGGTGCGCGCGTTCAGCTCGGCGGCAGGATACCAGCGGTGGAGCATTCCCAGTGTGAGCGCATCGCTCTCCGGAGCGCTGGGGAACCGTGCACTCTCTGCCTACGTGCGCGGCGCGTATCTGCCTTCTATCACCGTGTCAGGTATCGAGGCTCCGCAGCTGGGCGTGGCCGCCACGGCGGGTCTCACGATCGCCCCAAGCAAGCTGCCCATCACGCTCAAGGTAGAGTATCGGCTCGAGCGGTACGATTTCCCGACGGGCACCGCGACGCGCATCGAGCAGTTCGATGTCGTGAGCGTCGCGGTCGGCCTGAGGCGGGTGGCCGGGCTCCAGTAGCGTGACGCAGAAAGCGCTGATAGCGCTCCCCCACGGCATGGCCCTGACCGCGCCTCTCGCTATCTATAGCACTCGTCGAACCAGCTTCGATCGAGCTTGATGAAGGCGTTTGCGATGAAAAAGCCCCAGGTGTGCGCTAACGCAGACCTGGGGGAGGTAAATGCCTCGAGTCGGCGACACGTCGGGTGAGACGGGAGCGGTTGACGTCACGCGCGGCGGTAGTAATAATTCATACCGCCGACTGTCGAGCCGATTCCGCGAGGGGAAAGAATGGCTACCGCGGTCAAGAAGACCATCTCACTCCCGCCTGAACTCGCGCGGGAGGCTGAAGAACTCGCCCGGGCAGAGGGCAAGACTCTTAGCGCCGTCATCCAGGACGCCTTGCGGGCCGCCCGCGCGGCCCGGCTCAAGGGTGAACTCCGGTATCTGCAGCGGTATTGGAGCCGCCGAGCCAAGGAGAAGGGCATTCTTACGGAGCGGGACCTAGAACGGTATCTGCGCGAGTGAGGGCCGTATTCGACACGAACGTTTTCGTGTCCGCTCTCATTGTCCCGCGTGGTCGGGCCGCTGCGGCCCTCGAGAGGGTCGTGGAGGGCGGCGTCCAACTGGTCATATCGAGACCCATCATTCATGAAGTGCTCGATGTCCTTGCGGAGAAGTTCGATCGCGGCCGTGAAGAGCTTGCCAGGGTGGCGGTCTTCCTATCGGAACTGGCAGAGGTGGTTCATCCCCGGAGAAGGGTCAGAGTCCTAGAGGACGAGCCCGACAATCGGATCCTGGAGTGTGCCCTGGCGGGCAAGGCGGAGGTGATCGTGACGGGCGACCGGCGCATGCTCGACCTCGGCGAATACCATGGGATCAGGATCATCTCGCTGAGGCGGTTCCTCGAGGGGCCGTAGGCCGGGGGCCTGGATGTGGTGCTCCACGAATGAACGGTCGTGCCGAGGGCGCGTTGGCCCCAGAAGGACACGGAATAGGTGACACAAAGGTCACATATTCCGCGGTGCGCAAAAGGAAATCCCCCCGCTGGCGTAGCCGGCCAGCTTCGCCGTAACTCGTTGTCACACTTGGACTTACGGCATCTCGGCTGCCGTTTTGACAGGCTCAAACCGAAATTCGATTGGCCCAAACCGAATTCCGATCGGGCCAAACCGAACTTCGATCGTGCCGATCGAAATTCCGGCCGCGGAGAACGGGTTTCGGGCGGCCCCGATCTGAATTCCGGCCGCCACGATCCGATTCCGACCGGCCCGACCGGAATCCCGGGCACGCCCATCCGAGTTCCGCCCGCCCAAGTCGGGATTCCGGCCGTACCGATGCCAATTCGGGGCACGCCGATCCGAATCCCGGCCGGGCCAATCCGAAGACCGGGCATGCCGATCCAAACTCGGCCGGCGCCATCCGAGATTCCGGCTGCCACGATCCGAATTCCCGGTAAGCCGATCCGAATTCCGGCCGTGCCATCCCGAGATTGGGGCACGTCGATCCGAATTGCCGGCGTGCGATCCGAAATCCGGCCGCGGCGATCCGAGTTCCCGGCACGCCGGTCGGTACAGGGCGCACGCCACCCCGAATTCGGCTCGACGCATCCGAATTCGGGTCAACCCATCCACAATTCGGCTTGACCCAGCGGAAATCACTTGCGAGCCCGGTCGGGCTTTGAGCAAGGCCGCTGCCCGTTGCCGATAGACGCTGCTACCAGGCCCCGCCGAGCCTGGCGGCGACTGCGACGATGACTCCCACTATCCAGATGTAGAGCAACCCGTTCATGATGTCCCTCAGCACCGCCGTGGCCACGAGAACGAACATCCAATCCCCCTACCACCTCCCCCCAGTCGCATCCCCGCGATTGAACCACCGGAACGCGACCGCCGAGGTGACCTCCCCCACGTGCCGGGTGCGCGCAGCTCATCTGGGAACTCCAGCATCTGTCGGCCGGTGAGCCGCTCGTCGAGCGTCAGCTCTCCGGGCAGATAACCCACGCGACCCCCCACGATCACGTCGCGCGGCGAACCGCCGAACAGCACGGCATCACCCCTCGCGGGCCGGATGAGATCGAGCAACAGCCTGATGGTGGTGGTCTTGCCCGAGCCGTTGGGTCCCAGGAAACCGAACACCTCTCCCGGCTCCACGGTGAACCGGAGCCCTTCCACCCCCACCGTCTCGCCGTAGTACTTCGTGAGATCGCGTGCCTCGATTACCCCGGCGTCGGTACTCATTTCCGTAGGTCGGCATCGAAGACCAGGACGACCTTGCCCAGGTTGCGCCGCTCGTGCATGTAGCGGTGGGCCTCAACAGCCCCCGCTCGGTCGAGCGGGAAAGTGCGGTCCACTACCGGCCTCAGCTCACGCCGCGCGACCGACTCGAAGATTTCCGCCAGTGCCGGTCGCAGGATCTCTTCCTTCTCACCCAGATGGAGCAGGTGCACGCCGAATACTCCCACGTTCGGCTCGACCAGCGAGAGCGGATGAAACCGCCCGGTCGAGAGCCATGCCCAAGCCGCCCGGAGCCAGCTCCGCCTGCGCCGGGGCATCGCCTGGCTCAAGCCGTAGAACACGAGCCGCCCCAACGGCGCCAACAACCTGCGGCACGCAGCGGTCGCTCGGCCCCCCACCGGATCGAGCGCGATGTCGATCGCCCTGGGCCCCACCAAACGGACGACCTCGGACTCCCAGTCGCCCCGCGAGTCGAAGCACGCGCGCGCCCCCAACTCGCCGGTCACGAACGCGCGCTTGCGCTCGCTGCCCGCAGTGCCGATCACGGTGAGTCCCTTGCGCAGGGCGAGCTGCACCAGAGCGGTGCCCACCCCTCCACCCGCTCCCAACACGAGAGCCGTCTCACCCGGCCGCGCGTTCCCGGTCTCGAAGAGACACACCCAGGCGGTGAGAAACACGACGGGCACGGCCGCGGCCTCTACGGGCGTCAGAGTCTCCGGGTAGCGGAAGACGTTCCGCGCGGGCACCACGACGTCTCGACTGTAGCCGCCGTAACGCATGAGAGCGACGACGGGGTCCCCCTCGCGCCATCCGTCCACCTCC
>JBHIEQ010000327.1:0-3430 GCA_046760725.1 Gemmatimonadales bacterium | reverse complement strand
GGTGTAGCGTCGGGACGGGCTCCGAGCGAAGCCGCGTACCTCATGCAGAAGTTCATCCGCGCTGGCTTCGGCACCAATCAGATAGACAACTGTAGCCGGGCCTGACACGCCCCCACGGTTGCCGGTCTGGCAGCCACCATCGGACGAGGAGCCATGTCGAACCCGCTGGCCGACATGGAGAAGCCCGACGTCATCTTCTGCATCGGCACGAACATGACGGAGTGCCACCCGGTCGCTGCAACCCGCATCAAGCGGGCGCTGGCGCGCGGTGCAAAGCTCATCGTGGCCGATCCGAGACGCATCGGCCTCGCCGATCTCGCCGATCTCTACCTGCCGATCCGCGTGGGCTCCGACGCGGCTCTCCTACTGGCGATGGCGCACGTCATCGCGCGTGAAGGGCTGGTCGATCGAGAGTTCATGGCACGGCGCACAGCACACAGCGACGACTTCCTGGAGCACGTCAAGCAGTTCCCGCCCGAGTGGGCGGAACCCATCACGGAGGTGCCTGCCAAGGACATCGAGACCGCCGCCTTGTGGTATGGGCACGCCCAGCGAGGCGCGATCTATTACACACTGGGCGTGACAGAGCACATCTGCGGTGTCGACAACGTCCAGTCGCTGTGCAACCTAGCCCTCATGACTGGCAACGTGGGGCGAGAAGGCACCGGCATCAATCCGATGAGGGGGCAGAACAACATTCAGGGCGCCGGTGATTCGGGCGCCCTCCCGAACAACTATCCGGGCTTCCAGCCCGTCACCGATCCCGATAACCAGGCGAAGTTCAAGAAGCTCTACGGACGGGAGATCGACCTCGAGAAAGGGATCACCAAGGTCACGGCCCTGCAACTGTGCGGGGACCGGATCCGCGCCATGCTGATCGACGGAGAGAATACGGTGGTCTCGGACCCCGATAGACATCACTGCCAACAGGCGCTAGAGAGCCTCGACCACCTGGTCGTGATCGACATCTTTCTCACAGAAACGGGCCGCCTCGCGGACGTGGTGCTGCCCGCCGCCGCATGGGGAGAAGCGGACGGCGTTTTCACAAACACCGAGCGACGCGTGCAGCGAGTGAGACGGGCGGTGCCGCCCCAGGGCGAGGCAAAGCCGGATTGGTGGATCATATGCGCGCTCGCGAAGAGGCTTGGGTTCTCCGGCTTCGAGTTCGACGATCCACGTCACATATTCAACGAGCTGTGCAGCGTCTCACCGATCTACGCCGGCCTCGATTGGGATAGGATCGAGCGCGGCGAGTATCAGTGGCCGGTGCCCGAACCCGATCATCCGGGCACGCCGCTCTTGCACCAAGGTGAATTCAAGAACGGCCGCGGGATCTTCAGCATCATCGAGTATCGCGATCCGGCGGAAACGATCAGCGAGGAATTCCCGGTGTGGCTCACCACGGGGCGCCGTCTCCAGTCGTATCACACCCGCACGCAGACCGGGCGTTCGAAGGGCATCGAGTACCTCCTGTCCGATGAAGCCCTCGAGGTTCATCCCGACGACCTCGCTCGGTGGGGACTCGTGGACGGCGGCTGGGCATGCGTCAGGAGCGCCAGAGGGGATGTGAGGATCAAGGTCAAGGCCACGCGCCGCTCCCCTCCGGGCACGGTGTTCGCGAGCTTCAGCTTCGCTGACGTGCCGGTCAACGTGCTCACGGGCTCGGGCTACGACCCCGTCACCCACACCGCGGAGCTCAAGGTCTGCCCGGTCCGAGTGGAGCGAGTGGGCCTTCCCGAAAGGGCGGGCGGATAGAGCGCCGCCAGTTCCTCGCACTCGCGTCCGGCCTTGCGGCAGGCCCGGCGCTCCGAGCTCGCCAACGAGGCGGCCTCAGCCAACGTGTCGAAGCTGTGCCGTCAGTCTTCTACGCACGGCCCGACAACACGTCCAATCTCGTTCGCTTCATCGCGCACGATCTCACCGCCCCGGCGGGACGCCTGCGCGTGTACGACACGGCCCGCCGGCTGCTGGGCACTGCGGGCATGCTCGGGGGGGACGGCCGACTACGCGGCGAGCTGTGGCTGCCGCTCCAACGAACGATGATCGTGGTGAGCGAACTCGAGGCACCTGGCCTAAGAGGAGTTTTGCGCACTCGTCACAGTCTGGAGCCCGCGACTCGCTGGACAGTGCACTGGACGCGGATCGTGGATCTGAGCGCCCTCCGAGAGCGCCTCGATGCGACAGGGCCGCTCGGCCGGATACTGTCTGCGGGCATCGCTCGGGAACTCGGCATACGGCTGAATCCTCTCGCCCCGGACCGCCCGAGCGAGCTGGATCACTTCGACTTCCTCAGAAGCGCCGCGGCTCCCAGGGCCGGCGAGCCGAGTCTGCCGATCAGCCCGCTCGCTGTCGCCGCCGACCCGATCTTGGCGCTCCCCACGACGCCGCTCCCGTTGGCGGGAGCGGGAAGCGATATCGTGTTGTTCCGATCGGGCGAGGCGGCGGCATGGCACTGGTGGGAGGCACCCGACGGGAGCCGCGTGCTCGCAGTCGCCGTTCCACGCGAGAACAACTCCGACGCACTTGCTTTCGCCGTGTCGCACGACGCGATGGCCCGCGAAATCGAGTCGGCGATCCTGCGCCTCCCGGCGAACTACCCGACCATACTGGACGGCCGCTCCGCACGGGCCGTCCTCATCGTCCTCGACACTTCATGGGAGGATGACGACGATCTCAAGCTGGCGAACGTCCGCGCGTGGAACAGGAAGTACAGCCGGCCCTCCATTACGATGGGGGACGCTCGTGAGTTGAGTGAATGGCTCGCTCGAATGCGGAGAGCGAGCCTCCCGACCTCACGGCCCGTCGGGGCAACGCCGTTGCCGACGCCCACGGCACCGGATCTGTCTCACAGACGGGAACGTAGGCTCACTCGTCGGCGCAGGAGAGACGTCTCACTATTCGGAGTACTGGTACATGCCCTGACGGACGGAGCTGATTCACGTGCCGGCCCGCCCGAGGAGATCATCGCCCGCAACGTCGCAACCGATTTCAGCGGATTCGTGGTCTTCAACCCGACGCCCGTTCGCCGCACGGAACCCGTCGCTCTGCCGGACGCCCGCGAGATCGTCGTGACCGATGTTCCTGCCATCGGCTATGCGTTCGTTCCGTCGGCGATCCTCGACCCCGACCCTGTTCGGCAGCGACCCGCCGACTCTCCACGAAGCCCCTCGAGCCTCGTCGCGGAAGGCCGGCACTTGGCGCTCGGGTTGGATGAACGCTCGGGCGCGATTCGTTCCCTCGTATCGACCGGCGACCGCGAGTGGACGAGGGCCGACAGCGACGGAATGAACGCGGTGCCGGGAGCTATCCTGGAGCATGTCACGCGGGAGGAGATTCCGTCGCTCGGAACGCGACTCACGGCGAAACGATGGTCGCCCGATGCGGGAGAGATCACCTCAACGGTGACCGTGTTTGATGCGCTCCCCTGGCT